>JAFGQV010000018.1 GCA_016935475.1 Methanosarcinaceae archaeon | reverse complement strand
TAAAATCGGTGCTAAAAAGAAGTATATCGGAAAACGAGCATACGTAATAATCATCAAAGACTAATCAATTATGCAACACAGCAGTTTATTTACTATTCTGTTGTGTTCATGTCTTCTTTTGTGTTCATGTTCATCCTGCCTTCGCTCGTTCCATCCCAGCTTATGGTAGATGGACATTTGATTAATTCTTTTGTGCATTACTTGGGGTGGAGTTTTGGGGGTTTTGGTGGGATTTTGATTGAGTATGCTGGAAAATGATTATAGATTATGCTGCATTTTTAGGCGATAATTGGATTGTGCGGCACTTTTCCAGATCAACTAACCACGATTGATATAAAAATCGCTGCCGATATCGGAAGAAGCTCGAAGGGTGAGGGAATCACTCCACAGGTTCAAACCAGCACATAAGGTGGTGTAAGAAAATCACGCATTATCTATGCTATGGTTCAGGGAAATCTGAAGAGTGCATATCTGAAAATGTGGCGAAACTGCTGTAGATCTATAAATAATTCGGATATAAATCATAATGATTGTGATCCGAAAATTAATCTATCGTGGTGATGAGAGTGTTTATTTGAATTAGGGGCATCTATCTGATAGATTCAGTTTTTAAGTAATCTACAGTCAGCGACGGAGTCGATATGAAAGCAGGTTTTTTCCCACTCCAAAACCACAAAGATTTAGTAGCATCCACTTCAACTACCCACGATCGTTATGGAAATCGTTGCCGATATTGGAGGAAGCCCCGGAGTTGACTGCCGCGGATTTTGCAGGTACTGCTATTTTAAAAAGGTAAAGGATGTTCCAGCTTTCGGGTGCGTGTACTGCTTCCCGTTCACAAAGGGCTGTGATTACTGCACCCGGGGTGTCAGGGAATCCTATGCCGGGTTCAAACCCGCACAGATGGTGATCCAGTCTGTAATGCAGTCCATCCGGTTCGGTTCGGGAGAGGTGAACAAATTCACGGTCAGCGGCGGCGGGGACGTCAGCTGCTATCCGGAACTGATGGAACTTGTTGCCTTTCTTTCCCGGTTCGGTCTGCCGATACATCTCGGGTACACCAGCGGCAAGGGTTTCAACACAGGGGACGAGGCACAGTTCTTTATCGAGAACGGAGTGAACGAGGTATCCTTCACAGTATTTGCAACAGACCCGGAACTTCGGCGCACCTACATGAACGACCCCGAACCGGAAGCATCACTCAAGGTCCTGCGGGAGTTTTGCGCCCAATGCGAGGTATACGCAGCACTGGTGCTCATACCCGGCGTGAACGACGGTGAGGTTCTTGAAAAGACCCTTACGGACCTGGAAGAGATGGGTGCAACAGGCGCCATACTCATGAGGTTCGCAAACACCCGGGAGCAGGGACTCATCCTTGGAAATGCTCCCGTCATCGAGGGCGTGACATCACACACCGTTTCGGAATTCCAGCAGATAGTGCGCGAGGCTGCGGAACGTCACAGCTTCAGGGTCACAGGCACACCACTTGAAGACCCCCTTATAGGTTCTCCCTTTGCCATCCGTAATCACGATGACGCACTTTCACAGCTTCCTGCAATCACAAAAGAAGCCACCGTCATATCAAGCAGAGTCGCAGCCCCTCGCCTTCAGGAGATATTCGATAAGCTCGGCGGCAGTGTTAACGTCGCACCCGTGGACAAGGATGTAGGATGCCTCATCACCATCGAGGATATCGAAGCAATCGACCTGTCGGATGTAAAAGAGACCGTACTGATACCCGGGCGTGCCTTTGTTCACGACCCTGAGGCCAAAAATGTCCTGTGCAGGGATGGTGTTGACAGGCTGGTACGCCGCGGTCCTGACCGCCTGAGCGTTGACGGCGAGATGTCAATAGGCATGACCGAAGATGAGGTACTGAAACTTGAAATTGAACAGTTCACAGAGCTCATCCAGCATATAAACGCAATCGGAATGCCGATCAAATAAGATCACATGAAGTCCGACAATCCCATCTGTTTTGATCTGTCGTTCTCGAAAAGTGACTTCATGTCGCAACCCACCAGTTCGATCCGCTGTTTTGTATAATTTGACACATTGTAGTGATCTGCAACACGCTGGGACACTTCAAGGTACTTCTTCACAGCCCCCTCATGAACTGTAAGTATCACACGGCCCCCGCATTTAGGACAGGTTCCTGTCAGTGGCGGGCGCCTGAACTTTGCCCCGCATTTGACGCACCGCGTACCCTGACGTGAAAACGCCCTGAGGTTCCCGATCATATCAGGTAAGAAATGTGATTTCAGGACACGTTCTGCAACATCCGGTGCATCCACTGCACGTATCTTGTCTGCAAGCGCAAGCTGGGCATCCATCTTTTCCACCATGCTTCCAAGCGTCTTGTATGCACTGTGCAGTGGACCTGCCGCAATATCCGATGTGTCGTGTGTGAACATGAAACCATCGTACTGCTGTGGTGTTCCCAGCCGTCCGCTCACAAGGTCCATCACGCCTTCCAGTTCCTTGGGATTGGTATACTCCAGGGTCGCCTCGTAGAACTCGAGCGGATACCGGGCACACACATCGATGTTATGCGCCTCCTTGTCCACCTCACTGGGGTCGATCCGGGTCGTGAGCACAAGCGGAGCATCCATCTGACCGCCGCGTTTATCAGGCAGGTAGTCACGGGAAAAATTGAGAAGTCCGTCCAGAAGCAGCATGACGCAATCCTCATCACCGTCACAGTTCCGGCGCTTTGCAGCATGGAAGAAGGGATGCGCATACCCCACCGATGCAGAAGTAAAACCGACCAGCCGTCCAAGCACACCCGCCGATGTGTGCGGAGCAAGTCCCATGAGAAGCACCCCCACAATATCATCGATGGATCCTGCGTTATAATACGGCTCGACCCCGTAGTATCTCACAAGCAGGTCATCAAGGTACTGCGTGATCTTGAGAATATAGTCCGCAGCGTCATAGGATATGACAAGGTCCTGAACTTTCAGGGACACCACCTGGTCATCATTTGTAAACGGAGCCCCATGTATATCTTTATCATATCCAAGTTCCCGTAACTTTTCTGCAGACACACCGATCTCATCGGGTCGTATGTGGGTTAAGGGTATATCTGACATGTCATAGCGTACGGTTCCGTCCTTGAACGTGAACAATTCGTGCTTTGCCCTGAGCACCCCTTTTTCAAGCGGTTCGGGGGTCATGTGCTTTGACATGAGCCTCTTGACGCCCTTGAACGATTCCAGTCCCTCACGCTCACCCAGCCTTTCGAAAGCTTTCTGGTAGATGGTCTTGAAATCAATATTCTTCATCCGGACCGATGTGGTCTGGCGTCCGCATTTTGGGCATACATCCTTGTTTACCGAGATCCCGCATCTCTGGCAGAACAACTTCGGGACCGTGAACTCCCCGCAGTCACATCTGGATTCATGGGTCTCCATGCCGCATGCAGGACATACTCTCGTACCTATCTCGACCTTGATCTCACCCACCCTGGCGTTCATGGATGCAGTGAAACCTGCCGCAGTCTCGAGTTTTCTTGTATTGCCTGCTGCATCGCCGATGGGGAACAGCACATGCGGCGCCGGAGACATCTTCCTCTTATCCGATTTTTCAGGACGCCCCATCCTCGCACCGATACGCATGGGTGCGCGGGCACGAACAGTCATACCGCAGAGGCGGTTCACAGCACCCAGCACATCACCGGTATCGATCGTCTCCCATGTATGCGTAAGGTCCGGACCAAGCCCCAGGCACCGGACAAAGGGAAGCGGTTCATCGATCATTACCAACCCGTCCCTTATCCTGTGTAGCACCAGCAGATTCTCAAGGATCGTCTTTACACCGGTTGCAACCGAAGCTTCATAGGGCAGCTCCAGAAGAGTAAAATCTGAACTTAGCGTCCCGTTTTCCGAGACGAAAACTGCCAGTGCCTCGAACTCTTCCATCGTTATATCATGCCAGAGGTACGTGAACTTTGGATGCAGGGGCACACCGTACCTGTCCGCGATATCAAGTGCAACCTCCTGGGTCGGGTCTTTGAGCACTGCTTCATCGATATCCGCATCCTGAACCGTTTTTTCATATTCCTGAACCCACCATTCAAAACAATAGGAAGACGGAACGAGCGGATGGTTGTTCTCAAGAAAGTCACCGTAGTTTATCAGTATCTCGCCCACGTCTATGATATATTCTACCTCTTGACGAAGAGAACGTGCCTCTTCCACATCATCGATCCGGACCACGTCCCCTGACCTTAGCCTGACAGTGGGTCCTTCTATGGAATCCACAGGTGCCATGCCTGCTGCTTTCCCCGGGCGCTCGACTTTAAGCTGGGTACCTGCAGCAATGAAATCATCCATCACCAACATGCCGGCAGGGCTGATCCCTGCTGCTGCAAAAGACGTATTGCGAGATCTACCATACCGAAGACGGAAACCTCCGGGACGGGACGGATGCGAGAATACCGGACGTCCGGCAATGAGGTCACGCAGGTACTTGTCTTTGGGTTTTACCTGAACCTCCGCGTCATCGTCACTGCTCTTTGCACCGGATATCATGCCATCAAGCCAGTCCCAGCCATCTATCTTGAGCTTTTTAACATGTTTCTGTATCTTTGGTGCTTTGAGTGCCAGTCCTTCTGCAAGCACCAGTGCCATGCCGCCTCGTACCCTGTTCGTTGCGACCCTTTCAAGATCACGGTGTCCTTCCACTTCTTCCTTTTCAGTTGGTTCGCCGTCAAGGCATACGGGACAGTTCTCCACGATCAAACGAATTTCCGCTTCAGAGGGCATATACTGGAGATTTGCAAGACTGCGGTACCGAATGATCTCCTCCACATACCGCTCAACCTCTTCTTTGCGGGGTTTGTACCTGTCAATGCCAACACTGCGGCGCACATAATCCCCGACAAGTACGGACAGTGCCTGAGCCGTGCCACCGGCACTTCGGATGGGACCTGCATAGAATATACTCAGGTATTCAGTCCCATCATCGTTTTTTTGAATTTTTACGCCATCGATCCCCTCGATGGGTGCTGCGACCACGCCTTCTGTGAGCATGGCGACCGATACCCTGATCGCAGCTTCCACTGCCTCCACCTTTGAACCAAAGGAACCGACTGTGCCCTCTGATACCTCTTTTCCGATAGCAAGCGCAGCCTCCTCACGGGACATGGTTTCTTCCAGTCTGCGGATACATTCTGCTACGCCTTTGACACCGATCAGGTTCTCCACCCTGTCCGCGAGGTCCTTTGCAATCGGGATCTCAACATAGGGTTTTGGATCCCTCCCTCGCGAGCGTGCCGTATTTGCGAGTTCAAGTTCTCGCTCGAGCCTTGATTCAAGCCCGTTGAAATAATCCTGCATTGATTCGCTTGCTATTAGTTCAGCCATGGAGACAATCCTTTTTTCAGGATGGATTTTATGGGTTTGATGATTAAAAAGATGTTGTTAGCGAGAAGTAAAGAAAATTAACATACCTACTATTGATATCGATTTAACATTCTAAACTCTCATCATTATCATAATTATTATTATACACTTACATATATAATTTCCACCGGAAATAAGGGGGTGACCATGAAACACACACGCTAAGACATTTTTAAAGAAAATATGATAATGCCAAACCCGCATACACCATAAATTCACCCCAGTTTCCGCATCTGTGTCCGTGCTATTAAATTCGATCCCATGGTATAGATAAATATTATAATACCAAGCCAGAGAACCTGCTCCCCGATCACCTTATAGCCAACCAATGAAAGCAGCAGCCCTGCCGCAAGAATGAAAATGTTGACCTTATTTATCTGCTTGTTCCTCTTCAAAATTGCAATGTACTTCTGCTTTGCAAGCATATTCTCCTTTTTTTCAGTTTTCAATATATCCACCTTTTTAACTTCATCTGAGCAGGTAAACCTTAAACCTAGAAATATTGTTTGTTATTTTTCCTGCACCGGGGCTGTAAAATACTTTGGTGTTGGTGCTATTTTGACATATAATGGCTTATACCTTCATGCTGACTGCTAACATATTTGAAGGTCTGCAAATGATAGTTTTGTGTTCTAACACCAATCTTTTTGACAGCCCCATACTAACTTATAAATACCCTGATATCTAATGTTAGATATATAAGGGAGTGATTTTATAGGGAGTGGTAGAATATGGCAGATTTGATAGGATTGGCTATTCTATTCCTGATACTGGCTTTTATTGCCTTTGTATTGGGCGCACGGGGAGTTGCCGGAATGTCGATGAAGATTGCAAAGTGGCTTGTGATCATCTTTATAATATTGGCAATAGTAACGTTCATCCTGTGATGGGATCCTGTGGCTAATAGCCGCTGCGAAAAACCTTCTTTTTTAAGGGGTGGCTTACACTCAGAAAAAGCATTTTACAATAGTAAAACAAGGTCCTCCCATCATAGATGAGGACAACAAGTTCAGGTTTGATATATTTATTCTCTTTGTAGAGGATTGGCTGAGAAGAAAGTTAATGATTAGGTTAGCTGTGGAGTGTTTGAGAGAAATCAATCATAGTAGCGAGAAAATTCTTCCTTCGGTCGAATTAACTCGGAGTACATAATTTTACAAATTATATACAAGAACAAAAAGGAGGATAATTTAGGGAACTACTGAGCCTGTAGAAGATTGCGTGACATGAGATAGTTTAGAAAAAGATTTCCGAGGCATTCGTTTAAATGCAGGGTATTGTTATGTGACAGGCGAATATTCATGAAGTACTAAATATGATTGATAATTTTTTTTCTTCACCATACCCCAGTAGATTTATATCGCAATTGCACCTATTCTTATATAGGATTGGAAGTACAAAGTGAAGTTGTGGGGTATTTCCGGATTTTCCTATATTGATACTCTTCCGTTTATCATGAAGTGGTTCATGTATAACCTAAGTTTTAGACGTTAGAGTTTTTGATGTATCAATGGAGGTTTTGTATGGACAAAATGACAAAAGTAGGTATTCTTGGAGCAGCCGCGCTGATAGGTGTAGGATTGGCAGCTTTGTCTGAAGAGAGAATAAGGGAGTTCGTTAAGGAAAAAGTTGATTCCGGTGTTATGAGCATGGAAGAGGGCAAGACGCTGGTAGAAGACCTAGTTAGCGAAACCAATATACAGAGGTTTAACCTGGAGAAGAACATTGTTGAAAAGATACATAATACTGTACTGAAAACTGAGAAGGAACTCTCAAACCTTGAGGACAGTATTGATGAACTCAAGATCCAGGAACTTGAAGCCGCGCTTGAAAAAATGAAGAGCCTCAGGAAAACTGCAAAAAAAGATAAGGGTAATCAATGAAATAGATGTCAATTTAACACGATAATGAAACGTATGATTGAAAAATAGGTATCATCACATTTCAAAATATACATAATCAATAGAATACATCCGAATTATACAATTGCTTTTAAGCTTTTAGTAACCAGATTCGGAATAGACCCCTATGAATTCTGCCATGAAAGTAACAATAATAGAAGACATGTATATCCACAGAAAAATTACAAGTATTGAACCTATTGTCCCATAAATAGTAGTCATATTGCTGTAGAAGAGATAGATCTCCATCAAGTATTTTCCTAACATCAAAAAGGCTACGGTCAATAGAGAACCTGTAAAAATATATTTAAAACCGATGTTTTCCTCGGGAAGTACCCTGAAAAGATACATGAAAAGAACAATCATGGTAATAAAATTAATCCCAAAACTTGCATATTTGACAACACCTGTGGAAATGGAAAGAGTTGTTTCCAGATTATCGGAAATGACAAAGAACACCAATTCAAACAAAGTGCTTATCGCCACAAGCATTCCAAAAGCCAGAGCTGCAACAAGAGCCGATATCCTTTTGTGGACAAGCTGAGGAAGCCAGCGCCTGTTAGAAATTCCGGAACCCCACATTTTATTGATCATCTTTTGGAGCTGAAAGAAAACATTGCCTGCACTCCAGAGATAGATAAAAAAACTTAAAATTATGCCAAAGTTAAGAGATCTACTTACAGAAAGCTGCGTGAAAAGTATATTCAAAGCCTTTATGGAAAGGTCATCCGCAAACAATGATACATCCGTAATGATAGCTGCCTGGATTATCTGTTCTTTCAGGAAAATGCTACCTAAGAAAAGAGTGAAGAGAAGAAGAGAAGGCAGGCCGAGTATTGCATGGAAAGAAATAGCTGCACTATTTGTCATTCCATCATCTTTCACCCACTTATCCAGAGTTCTTCTGAAAAGACGGGCATATCTTGATATCATCGACTTAAAGAATTATCGTATAAGATATAGTTGTTATCAGCCCAGAAGAATACATGAATATTAGCTAGATATTAACGTTAAATAGTATGATCAAGAAATGGGAAAAGTGATGAGTAATTCAAGCAAGATGCCACAGGCACTTCTGATGCTTAGTGTACTGGCATTTGTACTTATTTACGCGCTGTACCCCTACATCAATGCGTTCTTTGGGGCATTCATCCTGTATGTGATCTTCAAACCACTTTACACCTACATGGCAAACAGAATGAAGATACATAAAAGTATAGCAGCCTTTATAATAATAGTTCTGAGCATCATTTTGATACTGATCCCCCTTTACATGCTCATTACTATCGTGGTCTTTCAGATACAAAATACTCTTTTTGACATGAATACTATCATAGGATATATGGACTCCGTTAACCTCTACATCAGTCAACTCCATCTTGGAAAGTTGCCCATAGAGATTAACATCCACGAAAGGGTCACAGAAGTTGTCGCATCAGCGGCCAATTTTTTAAGTTCCATGCTCTTAAATGCAATTCAAAGTCTGGGACAGAGAATTATTGAATTTGTGATCATGTACTTCCTTCTGTATTATCTCCTTGTAGGAGAAGGATCAAGATACTCTATAAAACTTCAAAAAGCAATACCATTTAGCAGGAAGAATACAGAGATCCTCGAAAATGAATTCAAGGCCATCGTTAATGCAACCCTGATTAGTTCAAGCATTATTGCCCTCGTACAGGGAGCAATTCTTACGGTGACTTTTCTGTTGCTTGGAGTTGACGGTGCGTTCCTCTGGGGTTTTGTGGCGGCCATTCTTTCTTTCCTACCTTTAATGGGGGCGGCACTTGTATGGGGTCCTGCCGTCATAATCCAGATACTTCAACATGATTATTCCACAGCCGTGGGAGTTCTTATAGGAGGAGTGATCCTGAGTTCCATTGATAATTTCCTGCGGCCCGCAATACAGAATAAAGTTGGAAGTATCCACCCCCTTGAATCACTCATAGGAGTTATTATCGGACTGAACCTTTTCGGACTTCTTGGACTCGTGATCGGTCCACTTTTAATATCTTATGTTGTCCTGATGGCAAAAATGTTCGATGAGGAATACCTTTCTGAATCTGCGGACGACAATAATTAGACAAAACTAATTTCAGCACTTAGCTAATTTCCACATCAGTTCTATCTAACTCCTTCCAATCGCCACTATCTCCGGTCTACCAGCCGTTTTGGCCGACCTTTTACCCGGTACAATTCCAGTCCTTTTGGACCTGTGAAGTTAAAAATGATCTTGAGCGTCTCTTCAGCATACGATTGGGCAAGTCCTTGCTTGTACTGGAAAAATGACTTGAGAAAATTCTCAGCCACCGCATCCTGATCGGATTTTTCAGGATCGTTACATTCCATGCTTACCCTCAGGGTAGTCTCACCTTCATCATCCCCGCCATACAGGAATGCCTCATATTCGCCTGTCAGGTATTCCATGTTCTCCCGCTGGAACACTCCCCGTTCCACATCCACCTTGTTGAACGGCGTTCCTGTAACCCAGAAAGTTTCGGCTTCCCTCTGGGGAGTGGTGATCCTCATGTGCGTGCGCCCGCATTCACACCGACCCCGTGTGAGCACCACAGTGGTGTCTTCGGTATCGTAATTAAGAAGAATGGTACCGCTTTTTGCTCCTTCCGGAAGCAATGTGGTAAGCACAGCCCTCCCGCATTCCCCGTCAGGTACGAATTCCTCCATGCCGGGGTCGTATATGTCCATATGTACGAAATCTTCAGGCACATGGAGACCGTTCCGTCCGGTACACTCGCCGCACATGGTTCCTTCGGTGCTGCCGTAGGTATTGTAAACGTCGCAACCCCAGACCTCGGACAGGTATTGCCTGGATTCTTCGGCAAAGCTTTCCCCGCCCACAACAAGACGCTCGATGCTTGATTCCTGTGGGTCCAATTGTTCTTTGGACATTCGATTGGCTAATCGAAGAAGTTTGAAAACACTTCCCACTATGCCTGTTGGCTGGTATGACCGGATCACACGCACCGGAAAAGTGCACTTCCCTTCGGGGATAATGGTCATGCCGATCTCATTTGCAGCAGTGGTCATCATGTTGGCACCCACGTTCATCCCGTAGGAGGCACAGACAACCACCCTGTCACCGGCACCAAAACCCTGCGAAACGAATATCCTGGCATATTTTTGTGCATATCGCTTCCAGTCATCCCATGTGAGAAAGAATGATTTTGGTGTTCCGCTGGTTCCGCTTGTCTCGTGGATCGTGTATATATCATCCCAGCCCACACTCCTGAATAAGAAATCGCTCACCTCAGGTGGCTGGTGTGACCGTATGGTTTCCCCCGATATGATCGGCAGTTCCAGCAGTTCTTCATGCGACCTTATATCCTTCGGATTGATCCCGTGTTCCCCGAACCACTTCCTGTAAAAAGGAGAGTGTTGTGCAGCATAGTTGACAGTATACTTTATCCGTGCATCAACCAGCGCATCCAGATCACCACGTTCCATAGTTTCAACGGCTTCGTTGAAATACTGACCAGTCCCTGTCACATTCCCATCTCCCACCATTATTGTATGAACCTTTTCTATTTAAAAGGATGTTGTTGGTTGGATTTTTAAAAAAATGCAGACCTCGTTAATATCATGCGAGCAACATCACAGTTCAGAAGATATTATTTAGTGATGCATAGCCTACTCTAAACGTTAGCTGTCGGCGAAATTGCCCGCTAATATTTGATCTTGTATTTTTAGGATTATATGGAAATCAATTACAATGAGTTCAGCATCAAAAACTGAATAATGTGTTAGTATGAACCGGATTTGATAATATGAGTCAAGGAAGAAATAGAAGCGATACGCTATGCAGGTTTTGGAAAGACTATCGTCTTTACTGATCTGCATACATGGCATTCCAAAAAGATAGCAAAGATATACAACCAGAAGTATTTTGCAGAGGATGATTTCAAGCTGCTAAACGATGCGCTTCTTGTGCCGGCGGGACCACTCAATCACCACAAGGATTTCAACATCAGGGCACACATTTTCCTGTGCATCATGGGAATGCTTTTCTACAGGTATTTGGCAGGGAAATGTAAACATCTTTACTTGGACCTTAAACGGCTTGTGGAGGAGTTAGGGGTGATACATCTTGCTCTTGTGCAGAGAAAGGAGAGTGGCAAGGTTGATTTGGTGATTGAGGAGATGAGTGTAAAACAAGCTCGATTGTTCTCTTTGCGGGATTTGAGGATATTCATGGAAAACTAACTAAATCGATAGCAAAAGAGGATATGTTTTTATAAGTCATACATTGATGGGGTAGCTTGGTGGTGTTTTTTTACTACATCTTTGGAAGTCAAGTCAAAACCGATACACACATAAAAAATGCATACCCTAAAAATAGAAACAGGATATCACTCAAATATCCTGAGATGTCGTACTTCCTTATTTTTTAATTAATATCTTCTAGCTGTCATTGCCCCTAAAAAACCTAAAATACAAAGTACCAGCCCAAATCCTGGAGCTGCCACAGAACTTTTCACTACAGTTGCATCTTGACTCAGCGGACCTGAAGACTCTTCAACTTCATCGATCACTGAGTACATAGAACCACTGTCATCTTCTTCGGCCATATCTATGACGACAATTTCTTCCTCCCTCCCTTCAACTGTTTCCTCCTCTTCAACCGTTTCCTCCTCGACAACCACTTTCTCCTCGACAACCTTATCCGGAACAGTGATTGTGCAGGTCTTCCACAGGGTCATTTTTAAGCAGGAACCACTTGTGTCTTCGGTCTTCAGATACATGCCCCCATACAGGTCGATGATTTCATCAGGATCGAGTGTGACATACTCATTGCTGGTCATAACAAGTGCATCATCACCCGTACTGAGAACCGTGCCACTGCCACTTCCAGCATAGTTAGTACCATTCATGACAGCGGGCACTACGAATCCTTCAACATCGAATATACCGTAATTATCACCGCTTTCAAATGAGATGAGGTCACCCCTTAGATAAGCATATTTGAAAACCACAAAGTCAGTATCCATTCCCTTGAATATGGAATCAACATAGCAATAGAATACCGGATTATCATCACTATCCTTGTAGAGATACGTCCTTTCAGGTGCAGCAAGGTTCATATCCCCCGACAACACCGCACTATCCATTTCCTTTCCGTTCCTGTTAAGCTGGAGACATACCTTGTTGCCTTCTGCATCCACCTGCTGGACCACAAGTGACCAGCCGTCTGCAAGTTTCCATTCGTCACCGGAAAACATCTGTTTTTTCTTATCGCTATCGAACTCCGTCAGTATCTTAGCTATCTTATACGGCTTACAGCCGGCTGACAGGTTAGAAGGGTCTTTAGGCATTGCAACATACTGAGAACCAAAAAAACCCATAAGATAATATTTTTTCAGGTCAACACCATCGACAATATAGGTGACACCATTATCAGAGCCTCCTATTTTGGTCTTCTTCGTCTGGGGCTTACTAACATAGTAAAGATCACCTTCTTCAATTTTGTCCCCAAGCTTGATAGGTTCTGAGGAGTTCACACTATTGTGAATATAAAGCACTTCACTTGAAAGACCCGGTTTGATCTGGAACCAAAAGCTTGAAAACCCGTTTGCATCCCAGTAGAAATCACCGCTACCTACTGAAGGGTCCGTATTATCATACACTGTACTTCTGATCTTATAGGTCACATCTGATGCATTTGCAGGCATCATGACCAGAGTCAGAACCAATAAAGATCCAACTATAATTCCTATCGTTGTTTTCATAATGGATACCTCCTGAAAAGAAAATCAGTGACTTACGTGATCTTTGCATGTGAACAGCATGCTTTAGAAAAGTCAATTACATTAATGCATAATTTTCTTATACAAATTAGCATATATTGTGATTTTCTTTTTGTTTTGTGCTACCACGGGGGACTCCTTGAGTAGTTAAGATATAAATAGATTATCATATTAATTAGTAATACCAAATCGTAATATTTTAATACCAAGTACTTGCATTTTGCACAATATTATGATTAAAGAAGAAATGAATAACAAAATGAGGCGATATTTTGAAAATACTGATATGTGGTAAAGGCGGATGCGGAAAAAGTACTTTGACAGCTTTGCTTGCACAGGTCCTTTCAGGGAATGGATATAATGTTCTTGTAGTTGACAACGATGAATCCAATTTTGGGCTTCACCGGCAATTGGGACTGGAATTACCGGAGGATTTCCTGAATTACTTTGGTGGGAAAAAAGACTTTGTTGAAAGAATGAAAGCTTCATTTTCAAGTAGTGAGGAAGTAAAATTCTTTGATAAAAGATGGGAAATTGCAGATATACCGGGAGAATATGTTTCAAAAAACGACAACATTTCACTGATGGCTGTGGGAAAGATCCATAATTTTGGAGAAGGATGTGCCTGTCCAATGGGAGTTCTCTCAAAACATCTGATCAAGAATATTGATATTGGAAATAACGACTTTGTTTTAGTTGACACTGAAGCCGGAATTGAGCATTTTGGCAGGGGAGTAGAGGAAGGCTGTGATGCATTGCTAATGGTCATTGATCCTTCCTACGAATCTATCCACCTTTCTGAAAAGATAAGCAGCCTCGCAGAAACTGCAGGAAAGGACCTCTATTATGTACTTAACAGGGTAGAAGGGGAAAGTAAAACTATCATTTACGAGAAAGTTCCTGAAGACCGCATTCTTGCAACCTTGCCTGTGATGGAATCAATATTCAAGGCAGGTCTGCTTGGAAATAAGTTCAGTGTGGATTCCTCTGATGTCAAATCAATCGCAACTTTTCTTACGGAACGGAAAGAAAGATAGTTTTATTTTGGCTCTTAAGAAATCCCTCAACAAGCCAAATACGCAATCTTGGCATACCTGCCAAGATTGTGTATCAATACATTAAATGCTGGTTTAGTGTTAATAAAATTGAAAATAAATATCACTTAATGGTAGAACTAAAACAATTAGAGAATTTAATTATTCATATTTTATTTTGATTTTAGGTTATTTGATAATACTTTTATAGAATAATGTAATATCAACTGTTATTCATATCGTTTATTCAAATTGCCAGTCAATTATTAGACCAATTCACAAAAAGAAGGTGTAATGTAATGGAGAAAAAAAAGTTGTTAGTATTATTTTCTGTTTTCCTGATACCCTTGATCTTAATGACAGCGGGTTGTATTGATCAGGACAGTGCTCAGGCCGGTACATCGGCTGAGAATACTGCTGAAGAATCACAGAAGGTGGATGTTGTTCATCTGAGTGGCGGAGATTATGGTTATCCACAGCCATTTACGATATATCCAAGAGGTCCCGGATCATCAAAGGTAGGAATGATTTTTGATAGTCTGGTAGAAAGAGATGAAATAGGTATAATTCCCTGGCTAGCTGAAAGCTGGGAGGTAAATTCAGATGGAACAGAATATACATTTTATCTCCGTGAAGGTATAATCTGGAGCGATGGAGAACCTTTCACAGCAAGTGATGTTAAATTTACTTTCGATTATGAGCAGGAAAATGTACCTATTGCAGGTGGAATGGAGTCCGGGGTTGTGGATAACGTTCAGGTTGTGGATTCCAGTACTGTAAAATTCGTACTGAATCAGCCCGTTTCAACCTTCCTTTACAAGCTCACGAGTTTTAAGATCATACCTGAGCATATATACGAAAATGTCTCAGACCCTACCAGTTTCCTTGATCCGGAGGCAGTCACGGGTACTGGTCCGTTCCTTCTTGATGAGTACAATAAAGAACATGGTTCATACAGGTTTGTAACAAACGAAAAATTCTGGGGACCGGATACCGCCGTTGAAGCAGTTGAATTCATTCCGGTCAGTGATCCATTAATAGCTTTTGAACAGGGTGAAATCGATTTCACAAGTATCTCACCCGATATTCTTGATCGGTTTACATCATATCCTGATATAAGAGTCGTCCAGCAACCTGCCTTCTGGGGTTACCAATTCTATTTTAACATGAACAAATGTTCAGAGCTTAATGACAGAAAAATAAGACAGGCTTTTGCTTATGCCATTGATCGTGAGGAACTGGTTGGTAAAATTGGAAGAGGTGCAGGGAAACCCGGTGAAATGGGCATACTCCCTGAAGACCACATCTGGTATAATCCGGACCAGCCTGAATACGATTATGATCCAGATAAAACCGGAGCATTGCTTGATGAGGCAGGATGGGTCGATACCGATGGTGACGGAATACGTGACATGGATGGTAAAAAACTATCATATGTGTTGTCTCTTGGAAGTGCCGAAGTCCGTATTGGTGAACTTATAAAAGAGAGATTGAGCGAAGTGGGAATTGACGTTCAGGTCAAAGCCCTTGAAAGCAAATCCCGTGATGCGAATCTAAAAACCGGAGACTTTGAACTTGCGATAAGCGGCTTTGGAGGCTGGGGAAAAGATGCGGATTATCTTCGTACAAGGTACTGTGACACAGATTCAGAATCAGGTAGTAGTGTAGCATCTGGTGCAGCAGTGTTTGGCTATCACAATGACACCCTAAATGCCCTTGGAGAACAGGAATTGCAGGAACTTGACGATGAGAAACGCAAAGAAATAGCATACGAAATGCAGACCGTGCTTGCGGAAGATGTGCCCACAATACCGCTTTATTATACTACAAGCTATGATGCATGGCGTATTTCAAAGTATGACGGTTGGATGAACATGTATGACCATCATGCAAGAACACATAGTATTCTTTCATATATTGAGAGGGATGGAATTGCAGAAAAAAGATAATATCAGTAACCTGATCGAATGCTGGAATAAAGCCTCTAGTAGTGGTCTGAATATTCTGGATGAGGGCAGGATGGCGGATTTCTGGAACAAACGTTCTGAGAACTATGCTAATAATACTGGTAAAGATAAAAGAGGGAAGAAAACCGATGATATTCTTGCGTTTCTTGATGAATGCGGTTTTAATCCAGAAAGTTCCAGGGTTCTGGATATCGGGTGCGGACCCGGAACCCTCTCCCTTCCTCTGGCAAGGCTTGGGGCAGATGTGACTTCGCTTGACATATCGTCCGGAATGCTCGACAGACTGAAGGATGCTGTAAAAAAAGAGGCTCTTCCGATAGATATCATTGAATGGTCCTGGTGGACGGCAGACATAGATAAGCTTGGGTTCCGGAACGAATTTGACCTTGTAATAGCCTCCATGACTCCCGGAATAAGGGATGTTGAAAACTTTGATCGGATGATGGCCTGCTCAAAAAACCTTTGTTATTACAGTAACTTCCTGAGAAGAGGCGAGGATAAGGCGTATCGTGATATCCGGACTTCGATACTCGGCGAAAAATCAGAGAATAACATGAACGGTATAATTTATCCATTCATGTATCTCTACCTCTTAGGCTACATGCCATTAGTCAGGATCAACCATTCTGAATGGGAGGAAGAAACGGACTGGAGGGAAGCAGCAGACCGGGCAATAGAGTTTATTGGACGGGGGTGCGATTTTGATGATGAGACTAAGGAAAAAATAATGGATTATTATCAAAATGCTTCTCCGGATGGAATGTACCGTTCTGAGTCGGATGTATATACCGGTATGATGGTCTGGAAAGTTTAACGGCAGATGATTGTATGGCAAATGACAGGAATTCTTTTGTTTTCAGGTTGCTATTGACCCTTTTTGTAATTCTTGTCATTAATTTTTTTCTTCCGCGGATGATGCCTGGAGATCCATTCTCCACAACTTCCGCAGATGAAGTGGGAGAAGAGATCATTGTAATGACAGAGGAGCAGCGTCTTTATTACATGAACTATTACGGGCTTGACAGACCGTTGCACGAACAGTTTTTAGTATACATGAAAAACCTGATGACTGGTGATCTGGGTAGGAGCATTTATTACAAAATGCCGGTCAGTGATGTAATAATCCTTCATCTCCCCTGGACTATGTTGATCGTCCTGGGATCTACAGTAATCAGTACGATCTTTGGTGTGTTTCTTGGAACATTGTCGGCAAAGAATCGGAAAAAAGGGAGCGACAGAATTATGATGACAGGTATGATTGCCTTTGCAGAAATTCCCTCATTTTTGCTTGGTCTGATCCTTCTTCTTTTTTTTAGCGCATATCTCAGGCTTTTCCCGCTTGCAGGTGCTATCACTTCCTTTGCAGACTATAGTGGTCCGGCAGAACATACATGGGATATATTGTACCATGCATTTTTGCCTATTGTGACCCTGTCACTTTCACAACTGACCGGCGTCTATCTGCTCACCAGAAATACATTGATCACAGTGACCACAAAAGATTACATAAGGACTGCCCGGGCCAAAGGGCTGGGTGAAAAAACTGTATGGACCCGGCATGCACTCAGAAATGCACTGCTTCCGGTAGTTACAAGAGCAGGGTTTATGATCGGTATAATGATGGGAGGTGTTGTACTGGTCGAGAGCGTTTTTTCTTATCCGGGCATAGGAATGATACTCCGATGTGCTGTAGTTGGACGGGATTATCCTCTTATCCAGGGTATTCTTCTGGTAATTGCAGTCTCCATACTTATCTGCAATCTGCTGGTTGATAAGATATACAGTAAACTTGACCCGAGAGTTGCGATATGATAAAGAATGTTAATGTTTTTGGATATGCTGGAATACTCTCTTATATTCAGGCTTTAAATATTAACATAATTGTCAGCAGTATAGTCACGACATTCTCTAAATTCAGTACTGAAGGTAAAATTGGTGTACTTGGCATTATATGCGTTATTTTAATGGCAGTTTTTGCTCCTGTGATAACACTTTATCCTCCTCAGAAGATCACAGGCGATTCACTCGAAGCTCCCGGTCCTGCTCACATACTTGGTACCGATGAACTTGGCATGGATATCTGGTCACAGATATGTTATGGTGCAAGAATGAGCCTTACAATAGGTCTTGCAGTAGCCTTTGTGTCAGGTTTTGGTGGAGGAGCTATTGGAATACTGGCCGGATATATGGGAGGGCACATTGACCAGGGACTTATGAGAACAATTGATGTGACAATGGCCCTTCCAAGTTTTCCTCTTCTGATTGTAATATCTGCTTTTCTCGGACCAAGCATTCTTAACGTAGTTCTTATACTCATTCTTTTCAGCTGGGCCAAGCCAGCACGTATTGCACGTTCTCAGACGCTGGCAATAAAGAAGAACAACTATATTATTGCGGCGCAGAACTACGGTGCAAAACCATTTTACGTGCTCTGGAAACATATATTTCCTGAAGTTATGCCTGTTCTGTTTGTGCTTGTCATCGGCATATCCTCTCATGCGATCATAGCCGAAGCGGGACTTGCCTTTCTGGGACTTGGAGATCCCACTTCTAAGAGCTGGGGGATGATGCTTAATAGTGCAACCGGTTTCAGCTCGATATATTTTACACCTTATTGGCAATGGTGGCTATTGCCTCCGTTGTTCATGCTCATTTTCCTCCTGCTCTGTCTTGCGTTCATAAGCAGGGATATGGAGAGAATACTTGATCCAAAATTAAAGATAAAAAAAGGTTTCTGATTATGAGTCTGCTTAAAGTCAATAATCTTAAATGTCACTATCAGACTGACATTAGCACTGTAAAGGCAGTTGACGGCATTTCTTTTGAAATTGAAGAAGGAGAGATTCTGGGCATTGTTGGAGAATCTGGAAGTGGCAAGACCACTGTTGCACTTGGGATCATGGGACTTTTGCCGGAAAATACAGCCATTACAGGCGATATTTTTTACAGGGAACAGGTGATATCTTCTTTACCTGAATCCAAAATGGACAGATTCAGATGGAAGGATATTGCAATAGTTTTTCAGAATGGACTGGAGGTGCTGAATCCTGTTATGAAAGTAGGAGTGCAGGTAACAGAACCAATGAGGAAGCACCTTGATATCAGCCCTGACAAAGCCCGGAGCAAATGTGCCGATCTATTCCGGACTGTTAATCTTGATCCGAAATGGATGGATTCATACCCCCATCAGCTCTCCGGCGGTATGAGGCAGAGGGTTCTTTTGGCAATGGCTCTTTCATGCGATCCGAAAGTACTGATCCTTGATGAAGTTACTTCTGCACTTGACGCATTTACCCGAAAGGAGATTCGGGATCTTCTGGTTGAACTTCAGAAGAAGAACGGTTATACAATGTTAATGATATCTCATGACATCACTTTTGTATCTTCTGTGGCGTCCAGAGTTTTTGTCATGTATTCAGGAAGGGTTGTGGAAACCGGTCCTGTAAAGGATATTCTTGTGTCCCCCCGTCATCCCTATACAAGGGGACTTGTACATTCAACACCGGATATTTTTGTTTATAAGGATCTATGGGGGATTCCCGGTGATTTTCCGGCAGGAGATGAGTTTAAGGGTTGTCCTTTCAGCCCAAGGTGTACACAGAAAATCGAAAAATGCAAGGAAGCTCCTCCTGATCTGATCCCGATTGCAGGCGGGAGGAATATTGCTTGCCACAGAGGTGGGGTAGCAGGTCTTCTAGAGGCTAAAAACCTGAGTTACAGATATCGTCTTCCCGATAGAAAATATCTTAAGGCAGTTGATAATGTTGATCTGGAAGTTGGAGAAGGGGAGGTTCTTGCAATTGTCGGTCAGACCGGTTCAGGCAAGTCAACCCTTGCACATATCCTTGCAAATGTAATGAGACCTGAGAGTGGAGAGGTGATGTTCATGGATGAGAATGTCAGCAAGTGTAACTATGGAAACAGGCTCAACGGCGTTCAGATAGTATTCCAGGACCCTTTCAGTTCAACAAGCAACAGGTTTACTGTGCTTGATGCGATCAAAGAGCCTCTTGATATCAATAAGATCGGGTCTAAGGAAGATAGGTTGCAAATGGTGAAAAATGCCCTTGAACTTGTTCATCTTCCAGGCACTGGCAATTTCCTCAGTAAATATTGCGGTGAACTCAGCGGCGGGCAGAGGCAGAGAGTTGCACTTGCCAGAGCAATGGTTATGCAGCCAAAACTCCTTATTGCAGATGAGATTACTTCGGCCCTGGATGTTTCAACCTCTGCAAATGTATTACGTCTTTTGAAAGGTCTTCAGAACAGGAGAGGGTTTGCAATGATATACATCTCTCATGACCTGTCCATGACACTGAAGATCGCTGACAGAATAGCCGTTATGAATCACGGGAAGATTGTGGAGACGGGTAATTCCCATGATGTGATGCTCTCACCTTCTGATGAGTACACAAAAAGGCTTGTGGACTCAAGGATTCCTGTTTGAAGGTTTTGTTTAATATGAGTGCAATAACAATTAAAGGGCTGACAAAGAAATTCGGAGAATTCACTGCTGTGGACGATGTTTCATTTTCAGTAGAGAGTGGAGAGCTTTTCGGGCTTTTAGGGCCGAATGGGGCGGGAAAGTCAACAATAATCAACATGCTTACAACTCTTCTTATCCCTACGGCAGGTGACGCTTATATCGCAGGATATGATCTTAGAAAACATCCTGAAAAGGTCAGGAATAATATCGGGGTAATATTTCAGGACCCTTCGCTTGATATCGGACTTACCGGAAGGGAAAATCTTGATTTTCATGCCATGATGTACAATATCAATTCCGATGAGCGGAAAAAAAGGATTCGGGAAGTGCTTGATATTGTTGGTCTGGCTGATAAGGCAGATATTCTTGTTGAGAATTATTCTGGTGGGATGAAGAGGCGGCTTGAAATTGCAAGGGGACTCATTCATTATCCAAAAGTTTTGTTTCTGGATGAGCCGACTCTCGGGCTTGACGCACAGACCAGGAGAACAATATGGGATTATATAAGAGACCTGAACAGAAATTACGGGACATCTGTCATACTTACTACCCATTATATGGAAGAAGCTGATTACCTATGTGACCGCATTGCGATAATTGATCACGGAAAAATAATTGTCCTTGACACTCCTTTTGGTCTTAAGAACCGTCTTCAAGGCGATCGTGTAAGTGTGACCATTGAGGAAGATATCGGCCTTATTGCTGGTGCACTGAGGGAGAAAGAATGGGTGAGAGACATTGTTCAGAACGATAGGATGCTTGATGTAGTTATATCGGATCATGAGACGAATATTCCCGATATCTTTCAAACAGCCAGCAAGCTGGGTATCGGGATAAGTTCAATTAAAATAAGCAAACCAAGTCTTGAAGATGTTTTTATCCACCTGACAGGTTCAACGATACGAGAACAGGAAGGCAGCAGGAAGACAGCTAAACAGGATCGAATGAGAAGGAGGATGCTCAGATGATTCAGAGAAAAGTTGTGTATGTTCTCTGGCGGCGTGAGATGATAAAGTACTTCAGGGCAAGATCCAGGGTAGTGGGTGCTATTGCGATGCCAGCTTTTCTGCTGATCTTTCAGGGTATGGGTTTTAGAAGAGCAGAATTTCCGGGTCTGCCAGAATCCATAGGATATTTCCAGTATCTTGTGCCGGGTATTATCGGAATGACGCTTCTTTTTACGGCTGCCTATGCAGGTATGAGTGTCATAATGGACAAGCAGTTTGGATTTTTAAAAGAGGTCATGGTTACTCCTGCAAGCAGGATCTCCATTGTTCTTGGGATGATCTCCGGAAGTGCAACTGTCTCTATCATTCAGGCACTTATAATTCTGATGATGTCGGTGTTACTTGGTTTCAGGCTGCCTTTCATTTCTGCGATCCTGTCCTCTGTTGTGATAATGGTACTTATATCAATGACCTTTATAAATATAGGATTGATCCTGTCATCCGTACTGAAGGATTTTCATGGGTTCAGCACGATCATTAATTTCATCGCTTTCCCTCTGTTCCTTTTATCAGGAGCTTTATTCCCGGTTTCAAATTTGCCTGCCCCTATAAGGGTCCTGTCTTATCTTGACCCGCTTACTTATGGCGTGGATGCCTTGCGGGGTGTATTGATCGGTTATTGTGAGTTTTCAATTGTTCAGGACGTGTTTATTCTTTCAATATTATCGGTTCTGATGGTTTGTGCCAGTGGTTATTTCTTCAAGAAGGCAGAGATGTTATAGAGGATCGGCAGTTCCAGCAGTTCTTCATGCGACCGGATATCTTTTGGTTTGATCCCGTGTTCACTGAACCACTTCCTGTAAAAAGGTGAGTGTTTTGCAGCATAGCTGACAGTGTACCTTATACGTTCATCAACCAGTGCATCCAGATCTCCACGATCCATCGTTTCAATGGTCGCGTTGAAATACTGACCAGTCCCTGTCAC
>JAFGQV010000138.1 GCA_016935475.1 Methanosarcinaceae archaeon | reverse complement strand
CCATTTAACCTGAAAACCTCATCTGCTGCCGGATTTATGGTCTTGTTTGCAGGTGTATAGACTGTGACCTGTGATCCATACCCTTTCGGGGATACGTTATATTTCTTGAAATCCCCTGAGGTCAGTGATGCTGCGTCCTTAAATGAAGCATATTCGCTGTGAGGGTCGATTATCAAAAGCGGTACATTCCTGTCAAGAAGCTCCTCCAGGAGCACGCCGGCAGTATATGACTTGCCGCTACCGGTCTTTGCCAGGATGCTGCAGTGTTTCTGCACGAGGCTGTTGACGCTTAACTTTACGGGTATGTCCGTGCCATCGAGCAGACCTACATACATGTCATTTCCGGAAAGACCAAGTACAGAGCGTATCAGATCGTTATCTGCCTTGTATATGGGATCACCCGGACTGAAGGGTATCCGCGGTGATTGCAGCAGCCCTGAACTGTCCCGTGTGCCGATCACAGTCGCTTCTGCGATGATCCGTTCATCTCCGTGGTCGTCATTCTTATTACCGGTCTTTTCGTTACTTTTGTTCTTAGGCAGTCCTGTTTTCGCCTCTTTCAGGGAATATGTATCACTTGAACGGGTGATGGAAAGCACCTGTGCAAGCACCCACCCATCGGTCTCATGCCATGCTTTTACATAACCGCCCCTGCGGACGGCTGTGCTCTCCGAAATCAGGAACTTAAAATCAAGAGTGCCCGTCTCTCCAAAAATAATGCCTACTGAATCGCGTACCATTTTTATTCTAACACTAATATAGGTCTATCAGGTTTATATTAATTATTGTTGTCTCGACCTCATATTTGAGCCGCTTCCAGTATTTCCTGCGGCGCACCTGCAAGTTTCACCAGGGCTTCTGCCTCTACAACATGCAATGGTGCCGGAACTATGAGAATGTGAAGAGGTGCACCGAAATCGAAGTCAGCCAGATCCTGTGCATAACCTGCTTTTACCACCGGTGCATCCGAGCCAGCCCGGGCGATGCCAACAACTGTCCTGTTCTTCATGACACCTTCTGTGCGTTTTTCCTCCACCTCAAGCAGGAGCCTGAGCGCCCTGTTGATGGTCATGAAACCTTTTTCTATGTCGATGTCCAGAAAGACCAGTGTATGCAACCCGTTCTCTGAATTCATCTTTATGGTATCATAGGGTGTTTCCGAAACGATGGTCTTTCCACGGCTGGTGTAGGGATGTGGTATAGTGACTGCCTTACCAAAGCGGTAGTTCTGGAGACCGGACAGACCGCATACCGCAGACGCAATGGATGAGCCGTGGATCAGGGTGGTCTGTATCCCCATGTCAATGGCACGAAGCCGGAGGTCCACATGGGTGGTGGATACCATGGTGTCGCCGCCTGTTAAGAATACGATGCTCAGTTCCTTTGCATCATTGAGCCAGTCAGGATGCTGTTCAACATCCTCTCTTGATAGAACGTGCATTTTCTTACAGTAAAGCCGTTCCATTTTTCCGATATCAGCCCCCATTAACTGGGATGTATAGAATTCCACATATATCTTATCAGAATTCAGGATGGCTCCCAGTCCCTTCAACGAGATATCCTTTTCGTCAAAAAGCCCCAGTCCTATGAACGTAAGCATAGCCCTGATGATAGGTATACTCTGTTATAAGTCTTTTGAGTGTGGAGAAGTTGGAGGACTTTGTTCTGCTCGGATTAAGCGAAATAAGGAATAATAAAAACCACATACTTCTGGATTTGAAATTTGAGGCAACATTATTGGTGCTTGTGTTTGGTATCTATTCTTTGAGTAGCTTTAAAATAGATTTCAGAAAACTCTGCACTCTATTGATTTTTATGTAAATCCAATCTTTTACTTTTCGTAGGTTCTCGAATTCATGGTTGAATCCATCATCATATATTAACACAAAAATTGAACTTAATGACGCAAAGAGCAATGAAATTCCTACTCCCATCAAAAACGATTTATACCATCTTGTTTTTCTGTTTACAGCATCAATCTTAAGCCATCTATCAGAGTTATCATTCTTTTCATTAAATTTAAATTTTAGATTTCTATCTGAGCTGTTTGATAGCTCTTCAATGTGTTTGAGACCACACACACAATTTCCAGTGCATTCATAATCATCCCCTAAAACAAAATTTACATTTCCCTGTTCGGAATTTCCACTAAAATGATCATTATCATTGTTTATAAAGCTAAAATATCCACTGGGTTGTAAATTTGAATCAAATTCTATTACAAATGTCTCATCATTAAACGTTCTATTAAAATGTTCTAATTTCAAACGAGTGTAGTTTAATTCGGTTGTCGAGTAATATTCTTTAATAACGTTCTTGTCTACTTGAAAATCAATTTTCGTTCCATTTTTTATCGAATAGACTTCAAATGTGTCGTTTTCAACTAAAGATGGGAAACCAATATCAACCCAACCAAGAGACTGATTTTGTCCTAAATAAAATGAGAGTTTTCCTTTATTATTTGTAAAATCATAATAGAAATGCTGTGTTGCATAACTCTAGCATAATTGAGTCAATCCTCTATTTTTTTGCTATGCTT
>JAFGQV010000137.1 GCA_016935475.1 Methanosarcinaceae archaeon | reverse complement strand
TCATCTGTTACCGTCTCATCTGTTACCGTCTCATCTGTTACCGTCTCATCTGTTACCGTCTCATCTGTTACCGTCTCATCTGTTACCATCTCATCTGTTACCGTCTCATCTGTTGCTATCTCATCTGTTACCGTCTCATCTGTTGCTATCTCATCTGTTGCTATCTCATCAATTACTTCAGGGGTCTCCTTCTCAGGCTGTAGCATGTCAGATGTTGGCTTTGTTGGATGTTTTTCTTCCTTTGAATAACCGGTCTTAATTTTTTCAATGTGAAGTTTCTGGAAGTACATGAAAGCATGGAAAAGCACAGTTATTGCAATAATTGCAAGAATAAGGTAACCTAAAACCTGTAACCCGGATTTTTCAGGAGTGCCGTTCCCGCCAACTATATCGTTTCCCACCTGGTTTTCAGGATATGACAGTTCTTCGGGATACGCAGGCAGAAGTAACAGGTCAAGGACGTAGTTACCTTCACCTGTGATCTGAACCGTCTCCTCAGTTGAATGGGTGAGTTCACTATCCTGATAGTAACTTGCCTTTATGAGATAATCACCCGGCAACAGCTCAAAAGAATACACCCCATACTTTGCCACTATGGACTGCAAAGGAGTGGAATTCACCTCAACTACAGCATTATCAAGAGGATCAAACGTGTTCCATTCATACACGATCCCATGAAGTATGGCAGTGTCGTTTGCACCTGCTGCACCTGATAGCAGAAGTATTATTGCAATGCAACTATAAAAAACGGTTTTCATATCAAGGAAACATAACCTTTTTTGGAATAAAACTATTACCTATTATGACCTTCGTACACCGGAATTCACATCCTTCATATCAGCAAGGTCCTGATAGAAAGTCCCATTTCCAAAAAAAGCGACTTCTCCATGACCGTCTGCCGTAAGGGATACATTCGTTGCACTGACCACCATTAACATTCCAGGACTTGAAATGTCCACACCTGCATTTTCTACAGTATATGATACTGAATTCCACCTATCCGGAATGACCTCTGAACTGTAATTACCTTCAATAACCACTTTAGTATTACCTCCATAATCGGTCAGATATATCAACCCATCTGAAACAAACATATTAATGTTAAGTGCCCCTGACAGCACCACTCTACCGCTACCCTCCACAGATATCTTTCCGGTGCCATCCAGCTTCTCATGCTGTGGTACAAAGCTCAAGTACTCATTGAATATCTGCTTCAATACCTCGTTAGCCATGAAGATGCTACTTGCTGCCACATGCAGGTTCTTTTCCCTGTCACTGTCAGTCTCTGCTTCATCTGCCAGCTTCTTGTATGTTCTGGCATTTCTGATTAACTGCCTGTATTCTTCAAGCAGTCTCTCAAGTTCGGCAGTATCTTTACCTTCTTCTTTTAGCCGTGAAATATCCATTTCAAGATGCTGGGAAGCAGTCTCTGATTTTGCCAGATTTTCATCTATGAATTTATCAACAATTGGGTGGAAATCAGGGGTTTTTGGATGAGCAGTAGCTGAAGAAGTAAAATGTTGAAATCCCGGAAAAATGAAATTTGGAACATGGGAGTGCCGATCAAAGATTTCAGTAACGTTTTCATTCCGGTTATTTTCAACTGGTGTTTTTTCAATGCAACCTGAAATTACCAGCATTGAAACCAGTATCGAAAATAATAGGAAATACCTGAATTTCATGATATATCACACTTTTTTTTGAACATGCGAACAATGTCTGCAAATGCGGAACCTTTTTGGCATTAAGCAAGTATGTTGCCAGTATTATTACATGAATGCTAAAGTAAAATATAAACATACTGACCCCATGGTAGCATATTAATGGATTTAAAAAAAATCGGCCTATCTTATAGATACATAATGCTTTTTGAAGCTTTATTATGAGATATATTTTGTATTAAAACCAATTTAGTAAACTATTAAAGAATTTAAGTTCATTGAGAGCTTATTATATGGTTTATGTAGAAATCAACGAAAATGTAGATTGATTTCAAACCAACAAGTTCTTTTTGAGCACTTGTAAGAGTGAAATGAAAAAATGGTTCCAATAACTTACTTTGATGCATCGATCAATCTAATATCCCTGCTAGAACAGATGCACTCATTACATATCCCAGATGTTTTGAGTGGATAATATTTTACTCAACGGAATTTTCTATAAAATTTTCATTGAACTTTTCATTGAACTTTTGAACATAATTAATTCCACCGAGCTAAAATGGCTTAAATGACCTTAATTTAGCTTTTTTGTATCTTAAATAGTAATATTAAGTAATAAAACCTATATTAAAGCTTATTTTTTGTTTTAAATCAAATAAAGTACTTATTTTCTGTAAGTATGCTTATATCTAAATCTAATAATCTGGAAATTGTCACAACCAGCACCATACTGGTAGACAAACACAGGAGAAATAGAAAATGAATCATAAAATAATGAAAAGCATTGCTGGTTTTGCAGTGTTGCTTATGGTATTTAGTGTAATACCATCCAGTGCACTTGCTGCGGAAACCGATACGCAGGATGACGGCGAAAATGCTGTCGGTTGGTTTAAGCACCGAATTGGTGGTTTGCTTATGCATGAAAATAGACATGCAGATAGGCAAAACATGGAAAGATCAGCAAACATGGAAAGACATCAATTAACAGATGAGGAGAAAACCAATTTCATGAAAACGAAAATGCTTGATATGATTGACAGGCAAGTAGAAAGACTGGATAGCATCATAAGTGAAGAAACCGATGTTGATAAAATTGCTACAATTGAGGACTGGATCAACCAGCTGGAAGAGATAAAGACCTCAATTAATGGTGAGGATGTGACAACGGAGGAACTTCAGGAAGCTGGAGATGAAATGCATGAAATAATGCAAGAAATGATGTCCAGTGGTATTTGTGAACCCATGGATAAATCAATAGGCAAAGCAGTGGGCAAACCGATGGGACATCATTTTTGCAGCACTGAAGAATAAGAAGTTCATTTTGACTTGGATTTTTTCCTGGAGTATGGAGATAGGACCTAATTCTATCTCCTTCACCAGAACGCTATTTGATCATATACTCCTTAGAAGACCTTGAAATAGGTCTGATCTTTTAAAATAATTAGCTCAAACGGTTAAAGAGGAGGATAAATTAAAAAAAAGAATCAGCCCAAATAGGATGTTTAGTCATCATTGGACTGATCTTTAAGTTCATCGATCTTTTTCATCAGATCGATCGCTTCAGTTTTGCGTTTGCCTGACATTCGTTCGTATTCTTCCTCGCTGATGACCCCTTTTCCAACGTCATCTTTCAGGTCATTTAACAACGAAATAATTGTCTCATATCGTGCTTCCAGCTCATGTAAATTTGACTTGTTCTTTTCCTGGGTGACCACGATTTTCTCAGTTTTCACTTTCGGTTTAGTTTCCGGTTTCTTTTTGCCCTTTATACTTTTCTGCGCAATGGGGTATGCAAATATTGCCAGAACTATGAACCCGATCAGAATGTATGCCAAAACATTGGAATTGTTGCTCTGCTGCTTTACTCCAATGGTGATCTCCTTAAATTGAGGTGTTGACCAGGTATGTACTACTGCATCCAGATCAGACTCAATACTATCTCCCTGTATTTCATTTCCACCCTCGTCCGTTATGATCGGGTCCGTTCCCGCCGGTGGGATTATCCTTACGATCAAACTGGATATAGGATAATTGATGTATGTCGGATAGACCAGCATCTTGGTATAGTCCGTGATCTGTCCTTCAGCAACGACCGGCACAACATAACTAATACGATACATGGGCGGCATACCAGCAGCATTGAAACGTTCTGCATCATTAAAACGCAGAATATTGTTGTCATAGGTATATTCAATGGAAACGGATGACATGTTTTCATTCATTTCCTGATTGATAACGCCCATAACATTCGCACCAGTTGGTAGCCAGGTCATCAAATCCTTCGTATAATTTCCACCAGCCATATTTAGAAAGATAATTGTTTCCTGCACTGCAATGAAATCCGGATTTGAAAAGTCAACTTCGATCAGTTGCTGGGCCACAGCAATTTCGATGCTGCCGGCGCCAGAAATGGCACCAGCCATCCCATTTTCTGCATATTCCGGATAGGCAAATACTGGTTGTGACAGTAATACGACGCAAAGCAATATACCAAGACAGATACCGACTCGCATTTGATAATCTCCTCTTATTAACAGTAAACCACTTGTAACATGTCCATGAAATTCACTCCATCGACCTGCGGATAACATCCGAATACTGATATTAACATTCTTGATTTCACAGAAACTATGGGTTTCTAATCGAATTAATGTTTGATATTCTTTTCTACTAATATGCAAAAAAAAAGTGTCGTGAAAAATCTGCGATAGCCTTATATATAACTATGTAGAAATACTATGTCAGACACGCGTCATATTTTAGACAGACAAATGACTGACATAGAGCGGACTTCCGTCCGACTTCTGTCTGACATTTGCCCGACATGTGTCTGACAAACGAAAGATACAAGGACGGACTATAACAAATGGAGCGTATAACGATCAGACTCCCGGAACAGCAATTAAAAATGATCGACTACATGGTTAATCAGGGTGAATTTCCGTCTGTTAGTGAAGCAATCAGGACGGCCGTAAGGGAACTTGTAGACCAACGAGGAGAAAAACTACTTCGCAGATCGGAAATGTTAGCAGCTTTAACGTAAAAAACATAAAAACGCAGCAGAAATCCAAGAGAGGGGATGAATGTGCAGTCAATAGTACAGGAAGCGTTAAAACACACAGAAAAAGAAAAGGAATATCGTCAATCGATTTCTATCGATGACCAGCTTGAATGTTTTGGTCTCCCGAGGATCATGATTGTAGGTTGTGGTGGAGCTGGAAACAACAGCATAAATCGCTTATACAATATTGGTATTGAGGGTGCTGAGACAGTTGCAATAAACACTGATAAACAACATCTTGACCACATACGTGCTGATAAGAAGATCCTGATCGGGAAAACACTTACCCGTGGACTTGGTGCAGGCGGCTATCCAGAAGTTGGAAAAAAAGCAGCTGAACTTGCGCGTGGCACACTTGAAGATATTTTCAAGGACACCGATCTTGTTTTCATCACCGCAGGAATGGGCGGGGGAACCGGTACCGGGGTTGCACCTGTTGTGGCAGAGATCGCAAAGGAACAGGGAGCCATTGTAGTTGGGATGGTATCCAGTCCATTCAGGGTTGAACGTGCACGCACAGTAAAGGCGGAGGAAGGACTTGAAGACCTCCGAAGGGCCGCTGACACAGTAATTGTTCTGGATAACAACCGGTTACTGGAATATGTTCCAAACCTCCCCATCGAGCAGGCATTTTCAGTCATGGACCAATTGATCTCCGAGACCGTTAAAGGAATCACAGAGACCATCACCCAGCCATCGCTTATCAACCTTGATTATGCAGATATCAGGGCAATTATGGGTTGCGGCGGAGTTGCTGTGATGCTGGTTGGAGAAACAAAGAGCCAGGACAAGAGCAACGACGTTGTCCGTGCAGCACTGAATCACCCATTGCTTGATGTGGATTATAGAGGTGCGACAGGAAGCCTGGTACACATTACAGGTGGGCCTGACCTCAGCTTAAAAGAAGCAGAGGAAATTGCAGCATCCCTTACCTATGAACTGTCCTCAACTGCAAATGTCATCTGGGGCGCAAGGGTAAGAGACGATTATGAAGGAAAAGTACGTGTCATGGCGATCATGACAGGTGTCCAATCCGCACAGGTTCTTGGACCCCAGTACGAAAATGCTGCTTTAATGGAAAAGCCCGCATCTGTAGGATCATCTTACAGGCAAGTTAATAACGGTCGTACCGGCCTGAACAGGATACGAAATGCAACTGTTAAACCACTTTGCACTGTAAGTAACGGCGGTTCAATAATTGACATAATCCATTGATCGCAAATAGAACTAACGACACATCCGGTTTCAAATTCTGGAACTTGATGTGTATTTTCTTTTTTTAAAATTCAATAGATATTCTTTTTTACTACCTGCGCAATCTAAACCTATATGGATATTTTAGTTGCTACAGGACATCTTGCTGAACAAACAGTAAGGGATTCGGCAGGATCGAAAGCAGATGTTCTTGTAGTCGATACCGATGTTGCCGCCTTCATTACACCCCGTAGATTACTTAATGCTTTGAGAACGCAGGATATAACCAAAAAATATGACATTATCTTTATTCCGGGGCTTGTTTCCAGCAACTTCTCTTCCGTGGAAAAGGAACTTGGATGCAAGGTATACCTGGGCACAAAACATGCCTATGACCTGGGTTTTATGATCTCTTTCCTGGGGAAAGTGGACTTTTCATCAACAATTCCGGCATGCGAGTTGCTTTTAGATGTGCGGCGGGATATGGCACTAAAAACCATACAGAAGATCGAGAATGCAGTCGTTCCGCTTATGAGTCTGGGAGACCTGAAACTCGGCGGCGGTTCACGCATGAAGGTGATGGCAGAAATTGTGGACGCCACAGGCATGGATCCCACAACACTGACAGAAAAGATACGCTCCTTTGCCAGAAAAGGTGCAGACATCATAGACCTTGGTGCATCACTTAACGCAACACCGGAAGATGTGGAACAGGCAATTCGAACTGCCCGGGAGGTTTCAACTGTTCCGATAAGTATCGATACCCTTGAGGACAGTTTGATCAAGAAGGCAGTTGATATCGGCGTGGATATCGTTCTGAGTCTGAACAGCAGCAACATTGGGATGATCGGCACCGAAATTGCCAGGTCCGGTGCTGCAGCAGTGGTCATCCCTGACACAGGGGAAGGTGTTGACAGTCTCATCCGGAATATCAAGGCTGCGAAGGATGTGGGCATCACACGCATCATCGCAGATCCTGTACTGGACCCAATTGGACACGGGATTGCAAGATCAATAGTCAGATACCAGGTATTTCATGAGGAATTCCCCCGGATACCCATATTTTTCGGGGTGGGTAACGTTACAGAACTGATAGACGCAGATTCCATCGGTGTCAATGCAGCATTATGCGGTATTGCAACTGATGTGGGCGCAAGCATTCTATTTACACCCGAATTTAGCTACAAGACACAGGGTTCGATAAATGAATTAAAGACCGCATCCGAGATGATGGTATTATCAAAGGAAAGGGACAGTTCCCCGAAAGACCTTGGGATCGACCTTCTGGTCCTGAAGGAAAAAAGACGGCGTTTAGATACCATTATTCCAGAGAATGCTGTTACAGCAAGAGAAGCTGACATGTGGCGCATTGATCCTGCCGGGTGCATCAGGATCGGCATTGTGCCCGATGTAAATAGCGGCACCGGTGGTGTGATCGTAGCAGACCACAAAAAGGCATCCATTGTCGGGGAAACAGCAAATAGCATCCTTGATACCCTCATTGAAATGGAACTTGTATCCACCGTAGGACATGCCGGATATCTGGGGCGCGAATTAAAAAAGGCTGAACTGGCATTGAAATATAATCGAAGTTATGCACAGGATGACGATTTTTAAGTGCTGCTCATCCCATGTAACACTACGCGCTCATTTGTTAAACACAATGTTTTGCACATCATGTGCAACTATGTGGCACTGGCTGCATAACGGATAATCGTCATGTATCCCTATTCTCTCGTGCGGTAATCCATGGCATGATTCACAGGTGGGCACATATCGATGTTCTGGATGACAATAGACACAACCCAGATCATCATGTATCGTATTGCTCTGCCGCAATTCATCATCAAGCTCTCCGTGACAGACCGCACAGGTCTCGCGCTCGGAAACCGTGAATTCCATATCCAGCGGATTGTGCGCAGGATGGCACCTGATACAATCGTCATTGCTCATATCCTGAGTATGGGGCTCATGACAGAGCTGGCATTCGGGTATCTGTGCATGGGACTTGTGACAGAATGCACAGCTTAGTGCACTGTGTTTGGTAGGGTTCTGCTCCAGCGAGATACCAGGTCCCTCGTGACAAGCTGCACAGGTATAACCTGGAATATTTTCAGGATAACTGATCACCTGTGGCAGATGTTCGGGATGGCAGTCCAGGCAATCCTGATACGTCATCTTTACACTGTGTGGCGCATGGCAGTTAATACATGCATCCACCTGCCCATGGCTCTGGTGACAGTAGCAACAGAGAAGATCAGCATGCCTGCCCGGGAAATCCGAGAACTCTTCTATCTGGGCAGCGTGGCAGTCAGAACATGATTGTTCATAGATCGAACTCGGGATCACAGATAAAGGAGCATGTTCATCATGGCAGTCCTTGCAATCCTTCAGTTGTTCGCCGTGGACGAGTTCATGGCAATCGGTACATTTTGGAGTATCACCATGCTGGAGGTGGCAGAACATGCATCTTCTGGTGTGTTTGCCTCCCACTGTTGTTATTGAAGTATAGGCATTGACGTGGCATTCTGCACAGCTTTCATCTGAACCCTCCCCATCGCCCTCAGTTGAAACACCCATCTCCTCATAGCTGGCTACTGTTGAGGGGGAAGTAGGAACTGTAGATGGTGGGGATTCATCGGGAGTGTCCAGACATCCGGATGCCGCCATAACTAACAATAAAATGCCGATTCCTAACAGTGCCTTTCTTGAGAGCATGATGTATCCCCACCGATCCGATCCGTTAAATAAGTCCTCTCCTCCGAAGCAAAAACATCAATCCAATGACAATTGATCCTACACCAACGATTGTTATTACCGATACATCCGATCCGAAATCCGGTTTGATGTCCGGTCTAATTTCAACTGGGGATTTCTCTGTTGCGATCAAGAACGTGGCTTCATTAAACGGTCCCCACAGGCTGCGTTCCTTTGAATGGACGTATATCGCATGGTTACCCGGTTCAAGCCCCGTGGTCTCGATGGTAAATTCAGCATCTTCCACCTGCTCATCGAATGCACCATCCATAACCATGACAGGTGTACCGGTTCCGGATCCACCTTCATTATCGATGAAATATTCTATTGCCTCGACTTCCATCTTCCAGCCTGCCATGGCCGTGACAGTCACTTTCACCGGCCGATCAGGGAGAACTTCTTCTGGCACCACATTTATCCTTACGATATATGGTGTCAATGGTTCGAACACATTGATAACATGCAGTCCGGGGTAATCGGCAGCATGGCACCTGTTACAATCCTGCACCTGTCCATGTGGCTCCTTACTGATATCCACCGCATTGAAGGTGGGTTTCTCCAGTTTTACATGACAGTCCTCACATTGACGTGGATACAGGTAATCTGCCGGATGCCGACCCGGGTCCTCACCGGTACCGTGACAGGCCCAGCATGCCTTATTAATGTCATCGCCAGCTTTGGAACTGGCTGATGCTCCGGCATTGAGACCACTGTGCCCGCCAAGCCGGGACTGCATCGCATCCACTGACGATATGCCAAAACCATTGTTGCTGTCATGACAGTAGATACAGTCGGATGCACCGTCCAGACCCTCGTTCAATGGTGGCACGTGGAACGTCTCAGGTGCTCCGCCTATAAAGAAGGAGTCATTGACATGAAGGTAACTGGTGTTATAGCCTGCCAGCGTCTCATCAACATCTATTGTTATAAGAACATCCGAGTAAACCCTGACATCGCTCAGAATGACCGCATCATGCCTGTCTCCCTGAAATACGCTATCCACCTTTGCCCTGAAGATCACGACATCTTCGATGGCAAACCCTCTGTAATAAAGATCTTTCTCATATTCTATGTACTCGCCCGCGGAGTAAACATCCTCTTCAACCACTTTGCCTTCCTTGCTCAGGGCTATGTGTACCTTATTGCCCTTTGTATCAACTTCCTTTACTGCCAGTACATACTCCCCAGCGACTTCGAGTGTCTGTGCATAGCCTTCCTGGATCATTACTTCCCTGGTTCCCAGGGTCTCCTTTTCCGGCATATTATCATCTGAGTAGTCCAGCAGTTTCTCCACATAGTATATCTGATCGTCATCTTCAGCCAGTACCACATACTTCTTCTCGTTGATCACATAACTGTCCATGTGGCAAGCCCAGCAGGTTGGGTCCTTGTCTTCCGGATGTATGCGCTTCCAGGGGATCGCTGTGGCTTTGATAAGGGCGGTTTCGGCACCCATGAACACTGAAGAGAAGTCCAGTTCAAGAATTGTTTCTTTTACCGTATGACCATCCGAATCGATCAGGTCCGCTTCATAGACATAAGTCTCGCCCCGGGATACCACAATTTCCTCAAGCAGCACATCACCCTGGAACAGACGCAGGTAGGCGCTATCGCCATCCTTGGATATCTGGTCAAATACCAGAAGGTACCTGTTACCCAGATGCCATGTGTCACCCGCAAACAGAGTATATTCCCAGTACTCGTCTTCCTTATCCGAGGGAACGGAGATATTGTCAGTCGGGTCAGGCGCATCGCCCCATTTCTCGGAATTATCCTCATCAAGGTGGCAGTAAATGCAGCTTGAAGTGTCTATCAGGTCATCCGTGGAACCGTAATGGGACACCAGCGATGTATCGGATGGAACAACGGTATCACTGTGGGTCACGGCACTGTTCAAGTGGCATACCGGACAATCTGCTGCTGTGGTCAGGTTCTCATCGATCTCATCCACATACTTGAAGTGTTCGTAGATCATCGGTTCACCAAAGATGGACTGGTTCACATTGTGGCAGTCCTTTTCACTGCAGTTGAGTGGGCTGCGGAAATTGTCCGGATGACCGTCGTCAGGCTGGGCTGCTTCCGAACCGTCACCGTCGCCGTGACATGCCCAGCAGCGTACACTGTTTGGATCCTCGTCGACCTCTGCACCCCTGTTAAGGTCATAGTGCACAGCACCGGATACGTTCATTGCCTCTGCATCGATCTGGTAATTATCGCTTACCAGTCCTCCAACTGCATGGCAACCCGCACAGTCCCTTCCCGCGCCTCCTGCCATACCGTCAGCATGGAAGGTGAAGTTGGCAGGTATGCTGCCGTTGAGCAGCACAGTGCTTGAGATGTGACATGGATAACAACCGCTGTTCTCAGTAATGCCCATAGGTGCGTGGTTTATCCTTGGTGATGTCATCGGATTGACCGGGTAACCCCATGAACTGTTATCGCTCTCCTGAACATGGCACCAGAGACAGTCAAGCGTGTCATTGGTGGGTGTCATCAGGTAATCGGTGCTCACATAGTGCGAGACATAGTTCTTGGACTCGGCATATTTCACATTCGTTGTGGGTATCGGGACGGACAGTGAATTATTATGGCAGAGGACACAGGCAGCAGTTGTCTGGATTATATTGCCGTCCGGCTGGTGCTCCGGTATCTGGATCGGTGGCTGTATCCTTAAGTGCTCCGCATTCAACGGGGTATCGGTTGCATGGCAATCCTCACATGCCGGAAGTTCGTCAGCGGGTCGTGTATGACCCGGATCGTCATAATCCACATGGCATCCCCAGCAGACCCTTGAAATATCGGAGTAATTGGTCGCATTGAAATCGCCGGTAATGTTATAGTGTGCACTGTTAAAGAATCCCGTCCTGTTAAGGATCGGACCGCTCCAGCTGGTATAACTTCCACCTTCTAAGTGGCAATCCGTACAGTTGGGACCTCCGCCCGGACTGATGTCATGAGGGTCGCCGTGGCAGAACAGGCAATCATTGTAAACCGCATCCGGGTAATCAGACCCTTCCACGATATCCGAGTGTCCCGGAGGCACTGAATTATGGCATTCCTGACAGTCCAGTATGGAGATCTCATGGAATGCATTATGGCATGACCTGCATGGAACATCTCCTGCTGAATCCTCATCAAAATCCGTATGGGCAAACGACAGTCCGTTATTGTCCCACAGAGGGATCGTCCTTTCTGCATAGGCCCTTCCGGAACCTGATGGGTTATGGCATTCAGAGCAGTTCCATGGTATATGGATCACTTCTTTTTCTCTGATCGGGTTATTTGAAACGATGGTATAGGTGGTACTTCCCTCTGACCACGAGGACAACCTTGCGATCCATGTTCCTTGGCAGAGACCGGAAGTGAAATTTGTGATTTTTAATCCGCCCAGCGGATAGAATACCTCATCACCTGATCTGAAGGAGATCCTGCCATTAATGCTCGGAACAAAATACGTACCTTCCCAGCCATCAGCAGTATCCAGATCCTGAAGCCCTGTGGCATTGTCCACCGGACCTATGAGAGTCAGGGTTATTCCATAGGTTGTGTCAGTGATATCCACGGTGATATTAATGTCGCTCTGGGCATCGATAATATATGTCTTAGTATTTTCAAGATAGGACGTGAATGAAGGATCATAAGAACCAATGGTGCCTTCTAATGAATACTGGCTCGAAAACGAAGGGTAGGTCAGGTTCCCGTGGCACTGGTCACATGTGACATTGGTCGCATGGACCCCAGTACTGCTTATATTTGTCCCGGAAAGGCTTTCAGGAGATGCGATCGCATGTTCATCCGTGCCAGTATCATCGTGGACAAAGAGAGTATGACATTCCATACAATCCACGATCTCTGCGTGGGAACTGACATTAAATGCTGTCTGGTCACGGGGGCGCAGGATATCCGACTCCGAGTGCAGTATTACCTTAATTGGCGCCGGTGATGTGACATTGAATATGGTCACATCCCTTTCTTCACCCATAATGAAACCGCCTTCGTGCCCATATTTGATCTCATGCAGGTGAGTTGGTGTGGCTGTGAGGAACTGAGCGGAATATGGACTGTGGCAGAACGACTGGCAGTCGCTTCCGACATTTGGCGTCACCAGCTCATTGGGATGTATTGAAGAGTTGGAGTATTCAACAGAGGGATTGTCTACCATGCTATATGTGTCATGACAACCTGTTGCCTGACAGCCCCATAGCGTTGTATTGAAACTTGATTGTACCGAGATCGATGATGAATCCGGCATAGGCTGGTTGAAACTGAGAATATATTCCCCGGTATAGGTATCACTTGCATTTTCGAACAAGAATGTACCGTAATATAGTCCCTGACTCTGGTAATCCTCTACCAGGTCAATGATACGCTGGTTGGTTGCAAAGGTTGTAGTATCATGGTCATAGGTGGGATATTCCACCGTAATATACAACGAAGGCACTGTACTTTCCGCCCCATCTGAAAAAACATCTGTGGCAAGGATCTCAAAGGTGGATTTTATCCAGTACCATATGCTGGAAATAAAAGAAGAGGGAGCCGGTCCGGGAGTGGTTACTGTTATGCCATCGATATACCATCCTTCATCAGTATTCTTATTGTCAGACCTGAAATTAAAGGCAATGATCGCCTCACTTCCTGCATATGACGAAAGGTCGACTGTCTCATGGACCCACCCACCACTGGAACCTGTGTAGTTGACAAGTTCGGTCCATGTCTTACCATGATCTGTTGATGCTTTGACATATCCGAAATCCCTGCCATCCTCCATTTCATAATACGTATAAAAGCTCAATGTGGGAGATGTGTAGTTCACGAGGTCGATGTCCTCCCATGGGGGGGAGTACGTTGAATGGTCATCCACAAAATGCCATATGTCGGAATGGTTGCCATATTCACCATGCCCATCATGATCAGCTTTGTAACTGTAATTTCCGCTATTGGACCTATCAGTGGTCCTTTCAAACGACGGTGGTGACAGACCTGTTACGGGTGTTGGCGTTCCGTTTAGCAGTATGTTCAGGAAAATAACATTTTGCTGTTTCTTATCCTGAATAAAATCACCGCTATCCCACCATGTCCAGCCTGTAAGATTGGCTTTACTAAGATAACCTACCTGATAAGGGGTCTGGCCGTAGGTAAGAACGGCAGTATAGTTCTGGTTGTGACTTATTGCCGGCTGGGCTGCAATGCCAGGCTGGGTCAGGGAAACCAGAACAAAGAATACCAGAAAAATAACAAATGACCTATTCACGAATTGACCCCGTTTTACTATCTATATCTTTGTCTTTCAGCACTGAAATTGGTGTGTTCGTATGGCTCAGCTTCTATAAAGGTTATTTCGGTTTGGGCTTCGGAATGACAGCCTTCACATGTCCAGTAGCCTTTTGAAAGGTAGGAATTATATTCATTTCCTGCAGTATGACCAAACGGACTGCCTGCGACATGTGGTGAAGAGATATTACTGGCGTTCTGGTAAAAAGATGCATGTATGGACGAACTGAGATTTAATCCCACATTGGTGACCTTCACCGCAGTCGAAGAGGTGAATATGTCCGGATCATTATATGAATGGTTCCAGTTACCATGGCACCGGTCATCATCGCAGACGCGTACTGTCATCTTGGTGTGGGTGCCCGACAGGCCGAACAGGGTTGCATTATGGCAGATATTGCACACTTCATCCGTGGATATACCGACGGTTCCATCAATGTCAATGCTTATCAGGATTGAATCGCTTGTTGAGCCAAATGTAGACCCCGAAGCATTCCATGTAGCCTTTTTCCATGATGAGATGTTCCAGAAATATGAAATATCACCATCATCATACGTCGAATTAGTACCGATCGTATCGCCCTCGAAATCCATTGTATAGATCACAGGATAATAATCGAGACTGCTGTCCAGTGATTCGTATGCTGTCGGATTATATGAGATACCGCCTACATACATGTATGTTGTATAATTGGTATTATTGGCAGCTCTTTTGTGCGCATCAATCGTGGGAGAGCCATCCAGGTCCTGCCAGATATCTTCGTGGCATTTGGAGCAGCCTGTTTTTACATCATTGACATCATGGAACGAATGCTGACCTGCGAACATGGATAAGGTGTAGGGAATTATCAATAATGCAAGGGCTGCAAGTGCGATCATTAACCATTTTGACTGATTATTTTTCATCGAAAAACCTGATCAATTAATCTATTAGAACATCATTGTACTCTCATTATAGCCCGATTTGTATAATTTAAATGAATATAAGTGTCCTTATTTAAGTTTGTTTCATTGGTTTAACAAACAAACTAAAATCATTTGATATCAGAACAACAATATATGCTTTCCTATTAGAAGTGGCTGTCAAATCTTTTGGTGTTAGAACAAAACTGTCATTTACGAACGATCAAAGATGGCAGCATTTGGAATGAAGTTATAAGTCATGATCCATACAAAATAGCACCAAGACCAAAGTATTTTGCAGCCCCCATTAGAACTATCATTGCTACGTAGAAACAACATCACAAATTCCACTTCCACCATTTTTGTCTATTAGTAAACAACAGGACAGCAAAACCTTTTCCCTTGTTCCAGGAATCCCTAATAATACGTCTGGTCAGGATAGGTATGACAGTACCTGCAATCTTTACCCGACGTACGGTTAAATGTGGATTTGGAGGTTTCATACAGCGTAGCGTTGTGGCATGTTGTGCAATCTGTGATGTCCACCACCGGTGTGCCGCCAACAAGGTAATACTGGGGTTTAAGCGTAATATTATGCCTGTCAGTATCATTGATGGGGTCGGACTGGTATGAATGGCAGCATTC
>JAFGQV010000017.1 GCA_016935475.1 Methanosarcinaceae archaeon | reverse complement strand
TATCACATTTGAATTCATTATATCCTTTATTTTCATGCATCCACCTGTTAATTATCCTCTGATCATCAACTATTTAACAGTAGCAGGTCAGGGTGCGGTCGCTGGTGTCCAGAGACCTTCTTTCTCATCGAACCCGCACATGAGGTTCATATTCTGAATAGCCTGTCCTGAAGCCCCTTTTACAAGGTTGTCTATGGCTGAGACCACCACTATTCGGTTGTTGTTCTCATCAACCTCAAATCCAATATCACAGAAGTTTGATCCCCTAACAGCACTCAGCGAAGGAATTCCCTCGATCAGGCGTATAAATGGTTTGTCTTTGTAGAAATCCAGATAAAGGGACATAATCGCATCCTTTGACATTGCATCCTTTGTGAAGATATGGGTTGTTGTCAGTATCCCGCGAACTGATGGTATAACATGGGGCGTGAAACTGATGTTCGATAGTTTCCCATCCAGACGGTTCAGTTCCTGAAATATTTCTGCACGGTGGCGGTGTGTTGTTAATTTGTAAGCCTGTACGTTCTCTGCCATATTCGGATAATGCGATGTTTCGGATGCATTTGCACCTGCCCCTGATATCCCGGATTTGGAATCAAATATCACAGAATCGATCAGACCTGCGGCTGCAAGTGGTGCCGCCGAAAGGATCGCACCTGTGGGATAGCATCCGGGATTTGCGATAAAAGATTCACCTGCAACCTCAGGATGCAGTTCCACCAGACCGAAAACCGCGTCAATCGGAGACTTATGTTTGATACCGTATACTTTCTCAAAAACACTTTTTTCCAGACGGTAATCTGCACTCAGGTCTATCACCTTTGTGTCCGTACCCAGCAATTCTGGCACGATATCCATAGAAGTGCCATGCGGGACAGCGATAAATATTACATCGCAGCGTTCTTTTATCTCTTCGGTCTGCAGGTCTTCGAATTTCATATCCAGAAATCCACGCAGGTGTTTATGGGTATCGCAGACATCTTTACCTGCAAGGCGCCTTGATGTTGCAGCCTCTATATTGACCTGAGGATGTTTTAACAGCAGGCGCATCAGTTCACCGCCTGTATATCCTGAACCTCCAATAATTCCGATATTAATCATGTTTTCCACACCATTATCTATAGTTCCAATATTAATTAAGGTTGTTATCTCAAATGTCCATTGTTACTTTCACAGCACTTGGATTAGCATTATTAAGCTTAGAAGATATCCTATTAACACCAATAAAAGAGGAAAAAAATGACTCCAACAAAAACAATCTACCTGGCAGGTCCACTTTTTTCCGAGGCAGAACAGGATTTTAACCGTAAACTCAGGGACATTCTCGTCAAAAGAGGTTTTTCAGTGTTCCTACCGCAGGAAGATTCAAATGACACCACAAGTATGAGGCATGCACAGAAACAGAAGCATGTATTCAATAAAAATTGTAAAGCAATTGATAATTCAGATATTATCTTGGCGGTCCTTGATGGCGGGAGTGATGTGGATTCCGGCACAGCATGGGAACTTGGCTATGCATATGCAAAAGGAAAAGTAGTACTGGGTCTTAAAACCGATTTCAGGACACTGGGTTCGGAGGGCACTGTAAACCTTATGATGGAAGTATCGTTAGATATACTTGTTTCCAATATTGATGGACTTCTAAAAGCCCTTGAAAAGTACCAGTGAACCATACAGCTAAACCTTGGGTTTGTTGGTGGATGGTTAATGAAACTTAGCTTAACCTCAATTCCCGAAGTCGATTAATACTGTCCATCATATCATCATTTTGTTTACGAATCTCACCCTCAAATGTTTCCACAATGGTCTTTAATTGAACTGTGAGCGTATAGTGCTTCACAGGTCTACCTTTACCATTTGTTTTTTTCTCATCCCGCTCAACAATCCATCCACGCTCACGAAGTGGACGCATAGCAACACTGACTTCAGGTTGTCTCAATCCAGACGTACGTTCTATGGTTTGAGAAGTCAGTTCATCCCCGCCCAATAGACAGGCAATGCATATTGCTTCGGTTCGCGGAACATTGAGATCCTGAAGTAGGTTGATAATTTCGTATTCAGTATCACCCAATATATTAAAACTATTGTCCATCATTTATCTATAATTACACTTCTAAGTTTATATAATTTATGTAGATATAATTATTTTTATTTAAATTAAACAAACCAACTTAAATAATTAATTTGAAGGCTTCAGGACAATTCCGATAAAAACCAATAATTATTTATGTCTAATAATCTGTGTTGTAGCTTAATGTCGTGGTACTCGGTGTGACAGGGGGGTATAACACTAGATATGAATAACAAACCATTGATATTTCTATTTGTGGCAATTGTTGCCATCGGTTTTTTCGTGCTTCCAAATACACTGGCAATGTTCGCGGGACAGCATTCATGGTATGACCCCAATGATGACGGCATCCCATGTGAAAAATGTCATTTCCTCGAAGCACAGGAGATGAGCGCACTTGTCGGACCACATACCGGCGAAACCGGGTACGACAGAATGGAGTGCACATACTGCCACAGGGGTTTTGATATTGGAACGAACAATATAGATTCCAGCTTCACAAGCTACTTAGATAATTCATACAAAGTTCATGCCGGTCAAACACTTCCCTGCATGTACTGCCACAGTGGAGCAGACTCTGGCTACGCCCCACCAGGTGGCTTATCATCAACAAAACACGACCCAGATCAAGATTGTATATTCTGTCATGAAGGAGTGCATGGAGATATTTATGATGACAACGACGACTGCCGCAAATGTCACGTAAATGCTAGTGGCAGTGGTGCTGCTGGCACCAGTGTAATGTACATCACACCAGCCAAGGGCTTTGGTCTTACTGAAAATGCAACCGATAAGGCATATAATGGAAACCGATCAGTTCACACGAAGTTTGTGCAGGATGCGAAGAATATGTCAATACTGGAGGATTCAAACGAGGCATGCCTGGGTTGCCACACCACAACACGGGTGAATATCTCATGGACACGACTCGAATATATTGCCTATGATGTGACTGCAAATTCCTCTGGATATGTAGTAAGCATTAACAACTCGGCTATCGGCGGAGCAAACGTTTCCTTCATGTCTTCTTAAGTGGAAATGCAAATACTTAATTTATCATGCCATAATTACTTTTAACTATAGGGTTTGGAGTTTGTCTAAAAACCAAGTTGTAAATGGAAAGACAACTCACTTGGTAGGAGGAGTGAAAATAAATATTATCTTCCATAGTTTATACGGTCATATATTTAGAATAGATAAAGAAAAAATGGATTGCTTTGCTCCGTATTTTTGATTTGTTATTGTATTTTTTATATACAAAAACTTTTTTTTGTGTTCTTTGTATACAAAAAATAAAATGAAAAAACTATTATGTACCTATGAATTAATAAATACCTATGATATGATCTCTTCGTTCAGGGGATGGTGAAGAAGATAGCAAATCAAAAGGTGGTACAAATGAAAGATGAACTAATAAATCCGATATCACAAATTGAAGTGTCCGATGAAAATAGAGAAGAAATTGAAAGCCTTGTGTCTGATTTTGAAAAACTCTCAACTGAGGAAAAAGTGGATGTCATAGAGTTGCAAAATCTCATGTTGGAATTCGCATCTAAACATAATAATGAATATGGAATACCAGAATACACTGAAAAAGTGGAAAGAACTCCAAATGAGATCATAAACAAGATGTCTAAAAAATCACTGGATTATTCACAGATGTGCTTAAGGTACTATGTGTCCCAGATGGCAAATAAAATGCAAAATAAGTAGATCTAATATTTAATATTCACTGATTTGCATCTACCAGTAGTATGTTATCTTACTTGCTTTAAAATGAAGCAAATAGTCAGAGCCATGTAAATTCGGAGTAAACCATTTCCTTTTTTCAAACAATTGTAAGGTCAAATCCTTTAAATAAAACAATCGAAAGAGATAATACCTAATGCCACAAAGTTGAAAGCTGGTGATGGACATCGCTTCAGTTATCGTGGCTGAAAGGTTACAAAAGCGTTTTGGAGAATTTATTGCTGTGGATGGGGTGAGTTTCACTGTTGAGGAGGGAGAAGTCTTTGGATTTCTTGGTCCCAATGGTGCCGGTAAGACCACTGCCATGAAAATGATCCAGTGCGTAAGTCCTAAAAATGCTGGAAGACTGCTGGTCTTTGATATGGAAGTGGACACACATCCACGTGAGATCAAGAAATTAATGGGAGTGGTGCCTCAGGAGAACAATCTTGACCCTGATTTCACGGTCTACGAGAACCTTCTGGAATATTCAAGGTATTTTGACATATCCCGACAGGATGCGGAAAAGATAATAGATGAACTTCTGGATTTCGTCCAGCTTAAGGAAAAGAAAGACACGATGACCGAAATCCTATCAGGAGGTATGAAACGGCGTCTGGTTCTGGCAAGGGCACTTATCAACCATCCCCAAATGTTGATCCTTGATGAACCCACTGTCGGACTAGACCCACAGGCAAGACACCTTATGTGGGACAAACTGAAAAACCTGAAGTCGCAGGGTGTTACCATCGTACTCACTACCCACTACCTTGAAGAAGCTGCGTACCTATGCGACAGGCTTGTGATAATGGACCATGGCAGGATACTGGTAGAGGGAAAACCTGATGAACTGATCAGGAAATATATAGGAACCGATATTGTGGAGGCTGAGAACGAACCTGTGGTGATCGCGTGTCTGGAAAAGAACGATGCAAGGTATGAGGTGGTTGGAGATATGGTACAGATATACACCAATGACCCGCAGAAGACCACGGACCATCTTTTAAAAGAATGCACACTTCGCAAGATCACCGTCCGCTCTGCAACCCTTGAAGATGTGTTTTTAAAACTTACAGGGCGAAAGCTCAGAGAGTGATCAGTATGTCCTATTTCCAGATCCCAAGGCTCAGTTACAGGGTGTGGAAAGTCTGGCTCCGGAATAAGGATGTGTTCGTGAAGACGCTTACACTGAATTTCCTCCCGCCTTTCCTTGAACCACTGTTATATCTTTTTGCACTTGGTTTCGGGCTGGGAATGTTCGTGGAAAATATCGAAGGTGTGTCCTATGCAAGATATATCGCCCCTGCCCTTGTCGCTGTGACCATCATGTATGCTTCTTTTTTCGAGTGTACCTACGGTTCATATGTGCGGATGTATTACCAGAAGACCTTTGATGCAATAATCGCAACTCCCCTGAGCATTGAAGACGTTATTGCAGGCGAACTGCTCTGGGGTGCCACACGGAGCTGCATAAATGCCTGCATAATGCTGCCGGTTATTGCAGCCTTCGGGCTGATCGAACTGCCCCATTCCCTGCTTATAATACCCTTTTCGTTTTTAGGCGGATTGGTCTTCGCATCCATTGCAATGTGTTTCACAGCCATCATCCCCAACATAAATTCCCTTACCTACCCGACTACCCTGTTCATCACCCCCATGTTCCTGTTCAGCGGTACCTTTTTCCCTCTTTCCGCCCTGCCCGAGCCAATCCAGTATTTTGCCCTTGCGCTGCTGCCGCTCACACATGTGGTAAATATTGTACGGGCACTGACATTTGCTGATCTCAACCAATTCCTGATATTCGATCTGGCATGGCTGGTCGTTGCTTCCCTGATATTCTTCGTGCTGTCAATAAACCTGATGAAAAAAAGACTGGTGGTATAGGATTTTGATACATCAGGATATGCAAAGACAAAAATACTAACACATGAATAAATCCAGCAAACTAGTTTTCCCTGTGGAGAAAAAATGAGCAAACTGACACCTGCCATGCAGCAGTACTACGATGCAAAAAAAGAACACAGTGATGCACTGATATTCTTCAGGATGGGTGATTTTTACGAATCCTTCGGGGAGGATGCTAAAACCATTGCAAGGGAACTCGAGATCACACTCACAACACGCGGCAAGAACAAAGACGGTGAAAAAATGCCGCTTGCTGGAATTCCCTACCATGCTGTTGACACATATCTTCCACGCCTGATAAAAAAAGGATACAAGGTTGCCATATGTGAACAGCTGGAAGACCCGAAAAAGGCGAAAGGTGTCGTAAAAAGAGGGGTCGTCCGAATAGTAACACCCGGCACAGCAATGGACCCGTCCATGTTTGCGGATGCTGCTAACAATTACCTTATGGCAGTTTCAGGAAATGGGAGAGATTTTGGCATCTCCTTTTTAGACGTCTCAACAGGTGAGTTCCTCACAACACAATTTTCCGATGAGCCACCATTTGACAGGATCGCAGGGGAGGCTGCACGCATGCGACCAGCCGAGTGTATCATGCCACCATCCCTGTCTGGAAACCCTGACCTTGTTGAACGGCTGAAAGAGGCGAAGATCATCCTTCACGAGTTCGATCCCGATGCATTTGACCTTGATGGGTCGAAGGAACGACTGGTGCAGCATTTCAGTGTTGCCACACTGGAAGGGATGGGATGCGAGGGACTGCCATATGCGATATCGTCCGCAGGTGCTGCCCTTCAGTATGCACTTACCACACAGATGAGGGAATTAGCACACATCCACACCCTCAGGACATATTCTGATTCAGAGTTCATGGTACTGGACTCCATAACACTTCGAAACCTTGAGATCATCAAAAACGTACGTGGCGAAGGGGACGATACATCGCTCTTGAATATTGTGGACGAGACAAAGACCCCCATGGGAAGCAGGCTGCTTCGAAAATGGCTGCTCAAGCCACTGATCTCTGTTAAGGATATCAACAAACGTCTCGACGCGGTGGAGGAGCTGACCGGCAACACACTCAGCCGCATTGATATTCGCTCCCACCTTTCCTATGTCCGTGATATCGAACGGCTCATCGGAAGGATCACGTACGGCAACTCCAACGCACGGGACCTTCAGGCATTGAAAAATTCCCTGGAAGCTGTGCCGGTAGTAACTGACTCTCTTACAGGCATGAGATCAGACCTTCTTGAAAGAATAAGAGAAGGGCTTACGAATTTTACTGAACGCGAGGAACTGGTTGATCTGATCGAACGCGGGATCGTGGACGAGCCGCCCGTGAGTGTCAGGGAAGGGGGGATGATAAAGCCGAATTATAACGAAAAGATGGACGAGCTGAAGAACATGTCCAGACACGGCAAGGTATGGATCGCCTCGTTCCAGCAGCAAGAACGTGATCGGACCGGAATAAGATCACTCAAGGTGGGTTACAATCGGGTATTCGGATACTACATCGAGGTCACAAAAGCCAATATCCAGCAGGTTCCGGACGACTACATCCGAAAACAGACCATGACCAATGCCGAGAGATTCTATACACCTGAACTTAAGGAACGTGAAGATCTGATCCTCTCAGCTGATGAGAAAAGCGTGGCTCTTGAGTACGAATTGTTTTCCGGGATAATTTCCGTTGTTGCCGAACATTCAAGAGAGCTCCAGCAAACTGCTGCGCTGATCGGGGAACTCGATGTGCTCACAAACCTTGCCGAAGTTGCGGTGAACAACAATTACGTAAGACCTGCCATCACCAACGACTGTAAGATACTTATCCGGGACGGGCGGCATCCGGTTGTGGAAAACACCGTGCCAGGTGGTTTTGTACCCAACGATACCGAAATGGACTGCACCCAGAACCAGTTCATGATAATAACAGGACCGAACATGGCAGGTAAATCCACGTACATGCGCCAGATCGCGCTCATAGTCATCATGGCACAGGCTGGCTCTTTTGTTCCTGCGTCCCACGCATCCGTGGGAATTGCTGACAGGGTATTTACCAGGATCGGGGCATTTGATGACCTTGCAAGCGGGCAGAGCACTTTTATGGTTGAGATGGTTGAACTTGCGAACATCCTGAATAATGCCACTTCGAAGAGCCTTGTTCTGCTCGATGAGATCGGACGGGGTACAAGCACCTATGATGGTTACAGCATCGCCAAAGCTGTTGTGGAGCACATACACAGCAAAGGGCGGACAGGTGTCAGGGCTCTTTTTGCAACCCACTATCACCAGCTCACAAACCTTGCAAACACACTCAAACGTGTGAAGAACTATCATATAGCTGTAAAAGAAGATGGACATGAGCTTGTGTTCTTAAGGAAGATCATACCCGGTGCAACCGATAAGAGCTACGGCATACATGTGGCACAGCTTGCCGGAGTTCCGCACAAAGTGACCCAGCGGGCAAAGGAGATATTGCTGGATATTGAGAACGAGAGCTATATAAGCGGGTATGAGAACAAAAAGAGCAGAAAAGGAAGGGAGAATGCTAAATACACACAGTTGATCCTTTTTGATTCAAATGATGCTGCCGAGAAGTACAAAAACCATCCTGTTCTTGAGGAACTTAAAGGTCTGGATATTAACGGGACGACACCGATGGATGCTCTGAAACTGTTGTATGAACTCAAAAAGAAAGTTGAAAAAAGCGAGGGCAATTGATATGGAATCCGATACAGTAAATGATGCAAAGAACAGGATACACGTCCTTGATGAAGCTACGGTTATCAAGATCGCTGCCGGGGAAGTGATAGAACGACCGGCATCAGTGGTAAAGGAACTGATCGACAATTCAATAGATGCCGGTGCCAGCGACATCCGGGTGGAACTTAAGGGATACCTGCCATGGCATATAGCGGTCATAGACAACGGTTTTGGGATGAGCCGAAGTGACGCGTCCATGGCATTCCTGAAGCATGCGACCAGCAAGATCCAGACCATCGAAGACCTTGCTTCTGTCTCAACCATGGGATTTCGGGGAGAAGCCCTCTCATCCATTGCTGCAGTTGCAAGGCTTAAGATCGTTACGCGTCAGAAAGATGACCTGTCCGGCACCAGGGTGGTTGTTCAGGGCAGTGAGCTAAAGGGTATTTCGGATGCCGGGAATGCGGCTGGAACAGCAGTATATGTTGAAGACCTGTTCTACAATACACCTGCACGCAGGAAGTACCTGAAAAGCGAGCGCACCGAACTTGTGCATATCATAGACGTTGTTGAACGCTATGCACTGGGAAATACCGACGTTTCTTTCTCATTGGTGATCGATGATAAGGTTATCCTGCGCGCACCGCAATCAAGAGACCTTTTTGACAGGATAATACATGTGTTTGGCAGTCATATTGCAAAACTTCTTGTTCCCGTTGATTTCGAGTCGGACTGGATCAAGATCTCAGGTTTTGTATCAAAACCGGAACTTACCAGAAGTGGAACCGACCTGCAGTCATTTTATATTAATGGTAGAAGTGTATCCTCAAAAGCTACCAGTAATGCCCTGCGTCTGGGATACTACACACGCATTCCAAAGAATCGGTATCCTGCTGCGGTTTTAAAAATTAAGGTGGATCCAGGGGAAGTGGACGTGAACGTCCATCCGACAAAGAACCAGGTCCGTCTCAGCAGGGAGCGGGAAGTTTCAGACGCTGTTGCAGAAGCTGTTGAGAATGCGCTTAAGCAGTCCCTGCTTGTGCCTGCTGTGGAGCGGAAGGACACTACTGTACAGGCGGTTCTTGAAACCTCTACACCCGAAATTGAGATAGAAAATACCATCCGTGAAAAGCCAGAATCATATCGCGCAACGCCCAGAGACACCCAGCGACGCCTGAAACACACCGAAAGAGGAAAGGAAGCGCATCCCCATAAAAGCGGTACATCAGCACTCGATCATATCATGATCCTGGGGCAGATCGATTGCCTTTATATTGTGGCAGAAACTGAAGACGGGATCTTGCTTATTGACCAGCATGCTGCACACGAGCGGATATTATACGAACAAGTACGGGACTCAAAGGACTCGGGCTGGCAGGAACTTCTCACCCCGGCAACCCTGGAACTGAGCCTGAAGGAAAAAGTGCTACTTGAAGAATATATCCCTTATCTTGAGAAGTTCGGTTTCGCGATCTCGGAATTCGGTGCTAACACCTATGTTGTTACTGCGCTTCCAAGCATTTTCGGAAAGCTGGAGAATCCCGACATTGTTCATGACATTATCTCAGACATCCTTTCTGCCGGCCGAATCAAGGATGAGACAGGTGTTTATGAAAATGTCTGCAAGACCATGGCGTGCCGCGGCGCCATCAAAGCAGGTGCATTTTGCAGCCTGCAGCAAATGGAGAATCTGGTCAGGCAACTGAAACAGACAGAGAACCCACATACCTGTCCGCACGGGCGGCCTACAATGGTAGCCCTTACAAGAGGACAACTCGACAGGATGTTCGGGCGAACCGGTTAGGAGAACTGCGCATCTGCTAACCCTGGCTATTATAATACAAACCGAAATATGAGTGCATACCCTGCCGGTTGTACAGAGCAGGGTATAGACCCATTTTTTCTTTGTGATTACTGTCTTTCAACTTTTACGTATCCTTGCGACCAGATAAGCCATCGTGACAGTGAGGAACAGGATGCCTGTGCCAAGAGGTACTTGGCTTGCAGGAGCCGATGCAGCTGCTTCAGGTGCTTCGGTTGATTCCGGTGGTGACATCAATTCAGTTCCAGTTGCCATCTCTGCTGTATCAGGAGACGGTGGATAGTCACTGAACTGGAAAGTCCATACACGCTCGACCACATTCAATATTTCATCATCAGAGAGTCTACTGCTCCATGATGCCATTTGGGTGTTAGGTACACCGTTGCTCACAATCTCAATAAATCCTTCTGGCTTCTTATTGACCATGACCTCAAGATCGGTAAAATCAAATGCACCACTTAAACCCGATCCATCCCCATTTGCTCCATGACACCGGCAGTTATTCGTAAAAATGGTCTTTCCTTCCTCAACACGTGGCTCATCCAGCCAGAAAGTCCAGAGATATGCAACGACATCCCATCGCTGGGACTCAGAAAGGTCAGTGAAGGCATGCATTTCAGTTCCCATTATTCCATCCGTGACCGCATTGTAAAAGTCAGTGGAGGTTTTTTCTACCATGCTACCATGATCATTGAACTCAAAAATGGCGCTTCCAATATTTCCGTGACACATTACGCATTTTGACTTGTATATCGCTTTTCCTGATTCAACCGAGGGTTTCTCAGCAGGATATTGGGCTGCGGCGATCCCGACAAAAACAAACAAACAAATTAAGGATATCCATACTTTTCTTGATATATTCATAACTATACTCCCCTGAATAATTACTAACCCCTACTTAGTAAGATCATATATCACCAGTAAAGATGTAGTCGTTATCCATTCTTGATCCATGACACACAATGCAACCCGCCACCTTCCCTTCAGCATCAATACTGCTGTTGTCTGAGTACTTTGCCCAGAACCAGTCATTATGTTCCGGGTCATAATCCTCTACCTAATACATTGCAGAAATTGCAATGAGTTGCCTGTCTGTATCCTAATTCTCTTTCACTATTGTGCTTTCGTGGGGCATTACACTTTTTTTGTTCTCTGTTGCAGAATAGGCGCTAACAAACACTGCTATGCATATTATGAGATTGCTCCTCACGTTTGACCCCCACGCAAAGCCAATAACTGGATATTATCAGCTATGAGTTATATTTCTTTTGTCGAAATTATTATCCTCAGAATTGTTGATTCTTATTTCTAAACAGGAGAATTCCTGTCTAAAACATATTCAGTTTTCTGCCAATTCCCCTCTCAACTGCTTTCCCATACACAAGGTTGGCTGTGGCAACATCCTGAATTGCAAGTCCTGTTGAGTCGAATACCGTGATCTCATCTTTCCCTGTTCGCCCGGGTTTGATACCTGCAACCACCTCACCCAGTTCACCGTAGATATCGCCAGATGAAATAACACCAGTTGAGAGCGGCATATTAACCTCCCCGGAATGCGATGCCTGCACAATGTCATCAACCACGATCTTTGCCCGTGTCAGTATTTGCGGGTCCAGCTCTTCCTTGCCCATCGCATCCGCACCAATGGCATTGATGTGCGTTCCCGGTTTTATCCATTCGGATCTGACCAGCGGGCTGCGGACTGGTGTGGTGGTGACAAGTATGTCACAGTCGCAGACTTCTTCCACACTGGGTGTGATGAGCATTTCGAATTTTACATAGCTTTCCATGGCTTTTACGAATTCTTCGCATCCTTTGATGTTCCGGTTTGTGACCTTCACCTGTTCGATATCAAAAACCTGTGCAAGAGCAAGCAGTTGAGTACGTGCCTGGCTTCCGGAACCCACCATGCCAACGACCTTTGAATCTTTCCTTGCCAGATATTTTGCAGCAACCCCACCGGCTGCACCTGTCCTTATACCGGTGAGGTAGGTACCGTCCATAACAACCAGAGGCGCGCCGGTTGATGTCGAATTTAACACCATGACAGCCATGACCGTTGGCAGTCCTTTCCCGAAATTATCCGGATGCACATTTACGATCTTTACACCCGTGATGTCCTGCTCTTCCAGAAAAGCCGGCATTGTCCTAAGATCGCCGTTGTGTTTCTCAAAATACAAGTACGTTTTCGGGGGCATCTGCACTTTCTTCAGTCCATGCTGCTTAAATGCCTTCTCGACCACGTCCATGGCAGATGCCATATCCAGAACACATTTCACATCCTTCTGAGCCAACCATAAAATTTCCATGATGAACACCACATTTTGATGATAGATTCATATTCGATATGTATAAATCTGCTGATATCAAACTATTTACGATGCCAGACCGCGGTCATGAAATGCAGGATATTGCCAGAAAACTCAGCGATCCTGCCCGGGAAATACGATACCTCCTCAAGCACAATTATCCAGGAAGCAGTGCCATACGTTTTGTGAGTAACCATTACCGTCTGAGCGAGCAGGAGAGGCACATCCTTACACGGGTGATAGTGGCTCCCCACGTGGCGGATTCACGCAGCAAGAAAAGACTCGGATGCGCTGAGATAAAAGGACGTGATGTTCTGGTTGATGGTTATAATTTACTGATCACTATCGAGAACATGCTAAATAAAGAAACTCTCTGGCTTGGCGATGACGGTTACATCAGGGATACAAAAGGTGTTTTCAGGAACTATGCCGTGACCGATACCACATATCAGGCAGTTGACATGATGCTTGCCCTGCTTGCAGAATGCAAGGTCAGGTCAGCTACCATCCTGCTGGATTCGCAGATGAGCAACAGCGGAGAACTGGCACGCGTTATCCGCAATAAGCTCACAGAATGCCTGCTTGACGGCGATGCCCGGACTTCCCGCCATGTCGACTTCGACCTGAAAAATGCAGGTGCAGGTGTCGTTGTGGCAACTGCCGACGGAGTGATCATTGATGCGGTGCGAGAGGTTGTGGATATCGGGGGATGTTTAATGGAACGGCGAGGGTTTAAGGTAAGCAGGATTGACTAGTAAGGAAATCTGCCAGCGTCGGGTTTTTTGAAAAAGTAGAAGGGTGTCAATGTTTTCCCATTTCTTTCGGGCAATATGGTCACTTAATTTAATAATTTCAACTTTCAATTGTGCTCAACAACTCCTCTTGACTAATAATTGTTTTATCCCATCCAATAGCGTTTCCATCATCAGTTAATGAGAACTTACCCTGGAATGATCCAGTGACTACAAAATGGTCAGGTCCAAGATTCTGAAGAGCTGGATATGTGTCTTCGTTTAAATAGAGTAAAACTTTCTCATCTGGTTTGAAATCAGGCTGATCCTCTACTCCCATAGCATCTTTTCCAACCATCCCGCCCATCACTCTCACAATAACCTCGTTGGAAGATGACGGGTTTTTGATATATCGGGTTACCTCTATAACAACATCCGTGTAGATCAGGTCATCTGAGCCGAACTCACTCCTTGGTTTATCCGGTCTCTTTCCGTCGATTGTATTCCATTTGCTTGGAAGTATTTCCTTAACTGTGCCTATGAGGATCGTATCGGAGTACTTGGTTAAATCTTCATAGGTGTATTCTATGACCGCTCTACTAGACATCAGGGTTATGGTTTCATTGTCATCATTTGATAGTTCAATTTTAGTGGTACTTTCGAAATAATCAGTTTGTTCAACTGGATCTCGAATCGCATTTTGTGAAAAATCACTTAGCATGAAAGCACCTAACACCAAGAAAAGAATGATTCCAAGCACAACAAATCTGACGTTCAAATTTCAGTCAACTCCCAGATACCAAACAAGATAAGCACCACACCACTGATCAATCTTATGTACACTCTATATGAACGAACACGTTCGGACAAAGTGCACCCTCCAATAATGCCAATACCTATAAACGGTGTCAGTACCCCACCCCCAAATGCCAGCAGAAGCAGTAAATCATTAATTGTTCCAGTTACAAAGGTATTATTGAGCAGCACAAGGAGCAGCGGTGCAGCGCATGGAACTTTGACAACCGAGAACAAAAACCCCAAGAAGAAAATACCTGCCATTGTACCGGCATATTTCTTTGCTGATTGCTGGAAAAACGTATCAACTGTAAAAGGGGATTTTAAGATACCAGTCAGGTTTAATCCAATAAGAATTGTAATGACGCCTATTGCAATCGAAAATCCTTCTATGTCTGGTAGAGATCTTCTATAGAACAGTGTACATGCCCCTAATATAACATAAGCAGTTACCAGTCCTAACCCAAATACCAGCGCCCGGACCATTCCGTTTTGTACACTGCTGCTGGTCCCGGCAGTAAAACTTAAGATGAAACCGAGCACTGCCATCAAACACGGTGAAAATCCAGAAAATAATCCAAGCGAATATGCAAGTGGGATACTCCACTCGGTGCTTAAGAAATCATTATCTGGCTTGCCATCGGTTAGATATACGGCAATAACTGATCTCAAATTGTCTTCAGTAATCTCGTCTTTTGGGATTTTGGTTTCGTTGTTAATTACAATGGCAGGGACCTCGAGAAAACCATATGTTCTCCACTGGCTAAAACCATCCGGGGTGCTTGTATCAATCCATTGAATCATGATGTCATCATATTGCTCTTCGATCTGCTTGATTATCGGATCGGTTATCTCGCAGTTATAGCAACCTGCTTGATGAAAATACTCTATGGAAACTGGTTGTGCCGATACGGTTGGAATTAAAAAAAGAAGTAAAATGATTTTACTTAATCTAGACATTATTCCATTCCTTCTTCGATATTTTTAAGTTTGTCAATTATATTCCAAGTCAGAATGTTTTTAAAACTGATTTAAGTTTCAGTGGTTTTAGGATTGTAATGTTTTAAAAGTGTTAGTCACTGAATAAATATTATATAAATTAAGCCACCAATCAAAAAACCTAGCGGGAGGAGGATAGCTCTTGCAGGACTTCCAGTCATTTCCCCCATCCCTTTCCAAAAACCTTTGTATTTGTGTCTTTTGTACCTCTTTAGATAAAAGGGATATAACGATATAATTGTGAGGAGGGCAACGGTAAACAACAGAGGTGCGATATTCATGATTTCCTTCCTATTCTTAACACGAATTATTAGATAAATACATACAAAAAATTAAAGTTTGTGCTTACGGGTCTTGTGGATATTCGAGTGTTTGAGGATTCCTATATTCACGATCTCATCATAAGCACAAAAATTATCATCAGCAATAGTCCGCGCAAAGGTTCGGGCAGGAGTAATTAGACCCGTACAGACAAATCCAACCCCATACTATACCGCAGATACCAATACAAACGGGTCCGAAAGGCGCGCATGCTGCAAGACATGTAAAGTATGCACTGAGCCCACATCCACCCGTATATATAAACTCACAAACTGCCATACAAATGTCGCAATCGTCGTATGAGCTTGTTTGTAGTTCGGAGATGATAGTTTTCCCATCTATACTTATTGTACCAGCCCTGTTTTCAACCACATAATTTTTCTCAATTCCATTATCTATCTCATACACTTCTATTCTTCTATAGTCCTCACCATCTTCTATAATTGCATTAGCCACACGGGTCATTTCTCCATTAGATGCAAAAACTAACTGCGCTGAGTTATAGCTATTTTTCGATGCTGCTGGTATTGTGACCATTAACGCTTCTTGGGCTTCATTATCTTTTGGATAGATCCATTGGATGTTTGCCTTGCTATATTGTAAGTTATAACCTTTACGTTGCAAATCTTTACTTACTGATATGGTATTTTTATCTGTTACTACACGTAGTAACGTCTTAAAGTCCTCAAAACCATGCTTATTTTCAATGGCGAACTTGTCCGATATATCAGTTTCGTCCATCGATTGTACACTTGGTTGACACGCCATCGCCGGCATTGCCATTGCACTCACCAGCAGCAAAGTCATGAGCACGGATATTATCCGCATTCCGTTTCTTATTTTCATATTCTTGATTCCTCCTTTGTATCATTTCTCCTGGAGGCAAAACCAGACAATCCTTAAGTAACTTCAAGACCAACCTACCTTTGCCTCCGGGCATCTGGGGTTCAGTCTATGTCTTCCTAAACACACTGAACCCCAGCCATCTCTTTTCTGTACAAACGTCATCCACTTGTACACCGACTTCTTTTATCCACAATCATACATAAATATTTCGTTATTATTTTCAATTTAAATTTAAAACGAAAAGAATATGTATATTTAGAAAAAAGCAAAAACATTTGCTAAAAAATGTTTTGGTTACTGAGGGGGGTTGGGAGTAATTGAAAATGTTTAACAATCCATATATATCAATCCTTAAACTGAAAGGAAGCGTAGTCGATGTGTC
>JAFGQV010000136.1 GCA_016935475.1 Methanosarcinaceae archaeon | reverse complement strand
TGGGTTGAAGACGGAGAAATATCGGAATACGATGATTTATCTGATGGCAGGAAAATTGAACTTACCCACACGATGTTAAAGAGAACCCCATATTTCAACATTTCCTGTATTGGTATTATAACTTGCCATTCCTTTGGGGTGTAAATTGCCCCTCATCGGACAGGATATCAGGCAGGGATTAAGGATTTCATCTAAACATTTAATATAGATGAATGCATACTAGTTGACATTAATATTGTTAGAAAAAATAGACTCACGCGAAGTAAAATCAATCTTTCTTCAACTTAATTTTTAGCTGGATCGTCCAATGGATATTTTGTATATTTTATTTGAACATTTAAGGAAAAACATTTTCATCATTTTTATGGAGAAAAAACACATATGAGTGAAAAGCAAGCTTATGATGCGACACGTATCCAGGTACTGGAAGGACTGGAAGCAGTTCGCAAGCGCCCAAGCATGTACATCGGAAGTATCGATGGCAGAGGGCTTCACCATCTGGTGTATGAAGTTGTTGACAACAGCATCGATGAAGCCCTTGCCGGCTACTGTGACTCGATAGACGTATTTATCAATCCTGATGGAAGTATTTCGGTACAGGACAATGGAAGGGGGATACCTGTCGATATGCACTCCAAGTACAGGAAATCCGCACTTGAAGTCGTAATGACGATACTCCACGCAGGAGGCAAGTTTGACAAGTCCTCCTACAAGGTATCCGGTGGTCTTCACGGTGTTGGTGTGTCTGTTGTCAATGCACTGTCCGAATGGATGGAAGTGGAAGTAAAGCGTGACGACAAAACGTATTTCCAGCGCTATGAACGCGGGATACCTGCCGGCGATGTTTCGGTGTTAGGGGAAGGAAAAGGAACCGGAACCAGATCGACCTTCAGACCCGATGCACGAATATTTGAGACCACTGATTTCAAATATGAGACACTTGCCATCCACCTCAGGGAACTTGCATTCCTGAACCGGGGAATCAGGATCAGCATAACCGATGCAAAAACGCCCGATGGACAAAAGGATGTCTTTGAGTACGAAGGCGGCATAGTGTCCTTTGTTGAATACCTGAACAAGAACCGGACGATCCTCCATGAAAAACCCATTTACTTCGAGCGTGAAAAGGACGGCACCATCGTAGAGATCTCAATGCAGTACACGGACAGCTATGCAGAGTACGTGTACTCCTTTGTTAACAATATCAACACCCATGAAGGCGGAACGCACCTGGTGGGTTTCAAGGCTGCTCTCACACGGGTCGCCAATGATTACATAAAAAAGAACAACCTGGCAAAGGGTGACATGAAACTGTCAGGTGAGGACATACGGGAAGGTCTGACCGCGATCATAAGCTTAAAACTCACAGAGCCCCAGTTCGAGGGACAGACAAAGACCAAGCTCGGGAACAGTGAGGTAAAGGGGATCGTTGAATCCCTTGTTGCAGAGAGCCTGTCAGACTTCCTTGAAGAAAACCCCAAGGTTGCAACATCGATCCTCCAGAAGGCCCTTGTGGCAAAGAGTGCAAGGGATGCTGCCAAAAAGGCACGGGAACTTACCCGCAGGAAGAGCGCACTTGAGGTCAGCACACTGCCGGGAAAACTTGCGGACTGCTCTGAAAAGGACCCTTCACTTTGCGAGGTCTACCTTGTAGAAGGAGATTCAGCAGGCGGTTCTGCAAAACAGGGACGTGACCGTTCCTTCCAGGCTATTCTGCCCTTCCGTGGCAAGATCATAAATGTTGAGAAGGCGCGTCTTGCAAAAGCCCTGAAGAACAATGAGATACTTTCACTGATCACAGCACTTGGCACTGGAATAGGTGATGACATCGATATCGTGAAGACACGCTACCACAAGGTCATAATCATGACCGATGCTGACGTGGATGGCGCGCATATCAGGACCCTGATCCTGACGTTCTTCTTCAGGTATATGAAGCAGCTGATCGATGCAGGGTACATCTATATTGCACAGCCACCGCTCTACCGGATCAAGAAAGGTAAAGCTGAATATTATGTATACACGGACAGGGAATTATCGGCGAAACTCGGTGAGATCGGCGAGAAGGGGACATCCATCCAGCGCTACAAGGGTCTTGGAGAGATGAACCCTACGCAGTTGTGGGAAACAACAATGAACCCTGAGACCAGGACCCTCATGCAGGTCACCATGGATGATGCCATAGCTGCCGATGAGATGTTCTCGATATTGATGGGTGATGAGGTCCCGCCACGCCGCAGGTTCATTGAGATGCATGCAAAAGACGTGGTCAATCTGGATGTGTGAGGTGAAAAAAAAATGGAAGACAATGACAATTATGACCCAACAGGCACAGCACCAGATGAGCCGATAGACATCCAGCCCACAGAATCCGGGGAAAAGATCGTACCTGTGTTGATCGAGGACGAGATGAAGAACTCGTACATCGATTATGCCATGAGCGTGATCATCGGGCGTGCGCTTCCTGATGCAAGGGATGGCTTGAAACCCGTACACCGGCGAATCCTGTATTCCATGAAGGAAGCAGGTATTACCTTTGATAAAGCGTACAAGAAATCTGCGCGTGTGGTAGGAGATGTGCTGGGTAAGTACCACCCACATGGTGACTCGGCAGTGTACGATTCGCTTGTGCGGATGGTGCAGGAATTCTCACTGCGGTATCCACTTATAGACGGACAGGGTAACTTTGGATCGATTGACGGTGATTCAGCAGCAGCAATGCGTTATACCGAGGTCCGTATGGACCGGATATCAGATGAGATGCTGCTGGATATTGACAAGGATACTGTTTTATTCAGCCCAAACTATGACGGCTCCATGGAAGAACCGAGCGTTCTTCCTGCAAAACTCCCTAACCTCCTGATCAATGGTTCCACCGGTATTGCGGTGGGTATGGCAACCAACATGCCGCCGCATAATCTGGTAGAAGTGATCGATGGCACACTTATGATGATCGACGAACCGGACGTGTCGATCGATGAACTCAGGACCGCCATCAAGGGTCCGGACTTCCCGACATGTGCAACGATCCTTGGTACCGAAGGCATCAAGGATATGTATGAGACCGGACGCGGGCGTATCCTCTTAAGAGCGGTTGCCAACATCGAGGAAATGAAGAAGGACAGGTACAGGATCGTGGTCACAGAACTTCCGTACCAGGTAAATAAAGCTAAACTTATTGAGAATATCGCACAGCTGGTCCGCGAAAAGAAGATCGTGGGAGTTTCGGACCTTCGCGATGAGTCGGACCGTGACGGTATCCGCGTCGTGATCGAACTTTCACGCAACGCAAATGCCAATGTGATACTGAACCAGCTCTACAAGCATACCCAGATGCAGACCACGTTCGGGGTCATCAATCTCGCACTGGTTGACAATGTACCGAAGGAATTGAACCTCCGCGAGATGTTGCAGATATATTTGAAGCACAGGATCGAGATCATCCAGAAACGCAGCCAGTTCGATCTGAACAAGGCTGAGGAAAGGGCACACATACTGGAAGGTCTCAAGGTCGCCCTGGACCATATCGACGAGGTGATCGCACTTATCCGGGGTTCGAGGACAGCGGACGAAGCAAAGGCAGGACTGGTTGAGAATTTCGACCTGGATGAGATACAGGCAAAGGCAATTCTCGACATGCGCCTGCAGCGCCTGACCGGACTTGAGCGTGAGAAGATCGATAACGAGTACAATGAACTTCTCAGGCTTATCGCCGAGCTAGAAGAAATTCTTGCAAGCGATGCTAAAAAGTATGAGATCATCAGGAATGAGTTGCTCGATCTTAAAGAGCGGTATCCGGAAGGACGCCGTACGGCGATACAGCGGTCGCATGCCGAACTTGAGGATGAGGACCTTATCCCGAAGGAAGATGTTGTGGTGACCATCACGAATAGTGGATATATAAAGCGACTGCCGGTGGATACCTACACCCAGCAGCACCGCGGAGGAAAGGGCATTATCGGCATGGATACGAAAGAGGAGGATTTTGTGGAAGACATATTTATTCCATCCACCCATGATTATCTTCTCTTTTTCACAAACAACGGCAAGGTCCACTGGCGAAAGGTCTATGAGATACCCGCTGGGAGCAGGCAATCGCGAGGAAAGGCGATAGTGAACCTGCTTGAACTTGCAGAGGGTGAATCGGTAACTGCAATGATCCCTGTGAGCGAGTTTGCTGACGATAGGTACCTGTTTATGGGATCAAGATCAGGCACTGTTAAAAAGAGCCCGCTCTCAAGCTTCAGCAACCCGAGGAAAGCCGGCATTATTGCAATAACCCTTCAGGATGATGACGAACTGGTAAATGTGGTCCTGACCGATGGTAAAAAGGATGTGGTGATGGTATCCAGACATGGAAAGGCAATCCGCTTTGCAGAGGCCGAGGTGCGTTCCATGGGCAGGAGTGCACAGGGTGTCCGGGGCATGAGACTGGAACCCGGCGACGAAGTGGTGAGCGTTGATATCGTGAATGAGGATGCGACACTCCTGACCATCACTGAGAACGGGTTCGGGAAGCGTACCGAATTCGGGGAATACCGTGCCATGCACAGGGGCGGACGCGGCGTGATAACTATCGTCACAAGCCTGCGCAACGGTCCCGTGATGAATGTCAAGGCTGTAATGGGTGAAGATGAGGTCATGCTGACCAGTTCAGAAGGCATCATCATACGGATACCTGTAAAGGATGTACGGGTGCAGGGCAGGAACACACAGGGTGTCAAGATCATGAATGTGCGACAGGGCGACAAGGTTGTGGGTGTCGCAAGGATCAAGGCTGAAGAGTGACTGGTAGAAGTAAATGCTTTTAAGTATTGACCTGTATTTAGTAAATTTAGCAGCTAAATCATAATAAAAGGATGATCATAATGGAACTTGAAAAATTGCGACATGGTACTGATTTGATTAAACGTGGTTTTGCCAGGATGCAGAAAGGCGGCGTCATTATGGATGTGACAACACCCGAGCAGGCAAAGATCGCCGAGGAGGCTGGAGCTGTTGCAGTGATGGCACTACATGCAGTACCTGCCGATATCAGGAAAGCCGGTGGGGTTGCACGGATGGCTGACCCTGAGATCACAGCTGCGATCATTGAGACCGTGACGATCCCGGTGATGGCAAAGGCACGTATCGGGCATTTTGTGGAGGCTGAGATCCTGCAGGCACTTGGTGCTGACATGGTTGACGAGTCAGAAGTGCTTACGCCTGCCGATAATCTATATCATATTGACAAGACCAAATTCACAGTGCCATTCGTCTGCGGAGCGCGGAACCTTGGAGAGGCTCTTCGGAGGATAAACGAAGGTGCTGCCATGATCCGTACAAAGGGCGAGGCAGGCACCGGTGATGTGAGCGAGGCTGTGCGCCATATGAAGCAGATCATGGGTGAGATACGGGAGCTTGCAGGCAAGACAAAGGAAGAGCTGATAATGGTTGCCCGGGATATCGAGGCACCTATCGAGCTTGTGATGGAGACTGCGGAAATGCAGCGCCTTCCTGTTGTGAACTTTGCTGCGGGCGGGATTGCAACACCTGCGGATGCTGCGCTTATGATGCGTCTTGGCGCTGATGGTGTGTTCGTTGGTTCAGGCATATTCAAGGCAGAGAATCCGGAGAAAATGGCTGCTGCTATTGTGGAAGCTGTGAACAATTTCGATAAACCCGAAGTACTTGCCGAGATATCAAAGGGTATCGGGGCTGGTATGAAAGGTATCAGTATAGATACAATTCCTGAGGAAGCCGCCCTCCAGACACGCGGGTGGTAATTCCTTCTCTTTTTTTATTTTACCTTTTACCTGAACGGTTTTATGATGCGTATCGGTGTCATTGCGATCCAGGGGAATGTTTCCGAGCATGTTGATGCTCTTAGGCGTGCACTGGCTGAGCGCGGTGCAGATGCCGATATCGTGACTATCAAACACAGTGGCATTGTTCCCACATGCGACGGTCTGGTCCTGCCCGGTGGCGAGAGTACGACCCTCGGAAGGCTGATGGTACGCGAGGGAATTGCGGATGAGATCAGGGGGGCTGCCGGGCGCGGTGTCCCGATACTGGGTACCTGTGCAGGTCTGATACTCCTTGCAAGTGAAGGTGACGTGCAGGTTAAGAAAACGCATCAGCACCTGCTTTGCCTCATGGATACAAAGGTTAACAGGAACGCATTCGGAAGGCAGCGGGAGTCCTTCGAGGCGCAGCTAGAGGTGGATGTTCTTGATTCCCCTTACAATGCGGTTTTTATCCGTGCGCCTGCCATCGTGGAATGCGGGGACGATGTGAAGGTTCTTGCACGGATCGGTGACCTTGTAGTGGCTGCCGAGCAGGGTAATGTGCTTGCACTGGCGTTCCATCCTGAACTTACGGATGATATGCGGCTGCACCAGTATTTCCTTGACAGGGTGTTCGGGCGGCAGGACGAGTCCTGTTAGGATATGGTCAAGAACATAATATTTGATACTAATACCTCAACACCTTGCTTTTCAGACAATTATGATCTAACCACAGAGTACGCAGAGAGCACAGAGCCGGTGTCTGATTTTACTCTCTGTGTCCTCTGTGATCTCTGTGGTTTATTGATTATCACTAATTGGAAAATAACATGGTACTAGTCAATATTGTTTGGGTTTTAACTATAATTTACTGAATGCCCCACCGGCTGTACTGCCGGATGAGTTGACAAATCCTGATCCTGCAAGTTCCATTAGCTCTTCTGCATACGATCCTATGAATTTCCGGTGCGTGATCTTAGAGAGCCACGGCTCCGGTATTTGCTGTTCTCCATAGTAGGCGCCTGCAAGCTGCCCGTACACAGCGCCTGTGGTATCGGCATCGTCCCCGAGGTTCACTGCCAGCAGGCATCCGTCCTTAAAGCAGGTGCTTTTGTGAAAAGCCCAGAGCGCCGCCTCCAGTGACCTGACCACGTATCCTGTCCCCTGTATCTCAGGCGGCTCCTTTTCCCTGAACGAGCCGGAAGCGACCTCATCGATCTCAGGGCACAGGGGATGTTCCTCCCAGTACCCTGCCACAGGAGAGTAGCGCCCCAAAAGCAGTTCCTCTTTTGCGACTCCCTGCACAGCCCCGACCATGAGAGCACCCAGATACCTGCATGCGTCCACAGAAAGCTGTGAGCCGTGGGTGGTTCTTGAACTGTCCCCTGCCCTCTTGATCGCCACGGCAGGGTCGCGTGCAAAGGCAAGTGGCACTGGCGCCACCCGCATGAGCGAGCCATTCGTTGCGGTTTCCGGCGCTGTTGCTGTGCTGACCGGGTCACGGGTCTCCTCGAAGCGCCGAAGGCTTCCAATGGTGGTAACCCCGATACCAAAGGGTTTGCCTGTGCTGCTCAAGTACCCTTCCCTGTGCCACCTGAGGTAGCGCTCAAGCTGGTCAAGCGGGTCGAATCCTCTCTTTCGGATAAGGCTTTCCGCAAGGCACAGCGCCAGCGCGGTGTCATCGGTCCACTGCCCCGGCTCAAGATCAAAGATGCCGCCCCCGATCATCTCCCCCACCGGCTCAAAAGTGCCGGGCGGTCTGCCTTCAATGGGGGCGCCAAGCGCGTCTCCGGTGGCAAGACCCAAAAGAGAGCCCCGGTAACGTTCGATTGGTTTGATGTTCATGTAACAGCAGTTTCTTTTTATGGGATTTAAAACAAGTGGATTTTTGATGTTGGTGATGTTTTAAAACGGTTCTGGTTTTAGATTAATCCTCTATAGCAATTGGATTTGAATGTGTGGAAATGGCTATCTTTTAACACATATCAAAATCAGTTTCCTAGAATCAATTATTCGAAGTTTCGAATTACAGAAACATTTATAAACTACTAACCATATATTGATAGATATACAAACATGATTTTGTTTCAAGTTTGTATGTAAAAGGAGGAACTAAATATGGCAAAAAGCAAACAAATCGAGATGAAGTTAAATGAGTCTCAATTCAGGTATAGAAGCGGTATTAGCCGCAATTGGTATAGAAATAGCCAAATTAGTGGTTGAAAAGTATAAGAACAACACATCAACAAAGGAGCTTTCTGAAAAAGAACAAGATGAATACTCAACATCAGATGATAAATCGATTAATGAGTCTTCTGAGCAACAATATGACCCCCCTCCATGAGAGAATAGATGGTTAGGGTACCAAGATGGAAAATGACAAAGAAATAGAAATGTTAATTGAAAATATAACATTGAATGTTTTCAATACAGGCACAAAACAGACAAATTTTAAGATTATCAAAGCACTTCCTACTAATGTAGATTATATCATGAAAGAAACCGGGCTAACGAAAGTTCCTGTTAACAAACATCTGAACGATCTCGAAAAATTTGGTCTACTCACACGTGAAAAAGGAACTGGGAATGTATATCCAACGGAATTAACCTCTCTTTTCAAAATGTTAATTGAGGAAGTTGAAAAACATGTGAGCATAAATGTGTCTAAAATGCTTCCAAAAATGATTAATTAATTCTTTTCAATCTTTTTATTCTACTAATATTTATTACTCCACAGGTTCATTTATTACTCCACAGGTTCGATACTCATCGAGAACCTGCTCGCCTTCTTAAAAACACTGGATGCCATATCGTCTGAGAATAGGGCGGTAAATCAGGGACTCGATAGTGCTATTGCTCTTCGTTTTAAATGTTTTAATTCAGGTACAGGGTTAGATTTAAAACAAACGTTTTTTTATTGGTCGATCTGGCTTTTAGCCCAGAGTCTCATTACCTGGATCAGTTTTCGGATCGCTTTGCGATCCAATTCGTCCCCGCTTTCGGAAAATAAGTCATCATAACGATACTCCACAGCAAAGGGTGTCAATTTACGAATTTCAGCAATATCATCAGGAATCCGGATGCCATGGTCTATCAATATATCCATCAATTCAGTAATATCATGTGTTTTACGAAAACGTATACTGTGAAAACTTAAAACCGCTTTTAGTAGCTTTTCTCCTGCCTGTTGAGCATGAAAACCCCACACCTCATCAGCGATATCAGGATCATCCAGCAATTTATCCAGTATAAGCTCATCTTGCGATGCCTTGGAAAGAAACCTGACGGATAGGTCATGAGGCTTCATATAGCACTATCCCTTCCTCTATCGCTTCATACAGTATAGTTCCTGGCAAACTACCCCAATCGCGTATTTTGTCAACGCTCGTTACTATAATATCAACAGGCAGCCGCATAGGTCTGAGAACATCACGCAAACGTACCATTTCATATCTGGGATCGGCTACGGAATATTCGATGACCAGAAAATCCAGGTCACTATCTTCATGGGCTTCCCCGCGTGCATAGGAACCAAACAAAATTATTTTTGCCGGAGATGCTGCCTCCTTAAGCCGCTTGACTGCTTCCTTAATTGTTGAATTGGTTATCATATGGTATTTATACAAATGGTGGTCTTAATTTAAAATGTTGTTGTTATTTTTTTCTCCAAAATGCGGCGTATTTCGTATGTCATCGCTCTCGATGCAATCCAATCTCAAACTACCCCAACCACATAACCACAGATACCCACAGTCCTCACCATCCACCAAGAACCTGCCCGCGTTCTTAAAAACACCGGCTGCCATATCGTCTGCGGACAGGGCGGCAGGTAAGGGACTCGATAATGCTGTTGCTCTTCGATTTAAATGAACACGTTTTAAATAAGAAACAATAAGCAATAAAAAAAAGATGGCGTTTTAATCAGGAGAATCCCAATTTAAACGCGCAGGTTAAACATAATTCCGAAAAAGTTTCGGATCAATATCTTTTTGGTCTGTGCTTTTCGAAGCATTCCCTGCAGTACACCGGTCTATCCTGACTGGGTACGAAAGGAACTTCAGTTTCTGCACCACAGTCCGCACAAATTGCTTTATGCATCTCGCGAGGACCACTTGGTCTAAAACCGCCGCCGCCGCCTCTTCCGCCGCTTCCACCGCTACGGAAACCGCCGCTTCCACCGCTTCGTCCACCGCTTCCACCGCTGCCGCCACGAGAGCCGCCGCCGCCACCTCTTCTATCGTTCATATTTTATCTCCTTATTTTATTCTTTTATGCAAGTTAAAGCCAGGGTTGCAATAACGAATTTATGAATGAATCTGGTAATGTCCTCTACTGTGGCATC
>JAFGQV010000135.1 GCA_016935475.1 Methanosarcinaceae archaeon | reverse complement strand
AAAAGGATAGGTTTTTAAGACAAAATTCTAATTAGACAGCCTCTATGAGTACAACGATTTATAGTATAAAGGAAATTGTATATTTATACTCTAAATATGAATTGTATACAAATTTATATACTATTAACAATTCACGATACACCATTAGACTAAGATTACAAATATCGTCAATAGGAGGCTATCAATATATCGTCCACGACTATCAACATGCTGGATAAAATCCTCTCTGATCTAAAAAAGATGGGTGGTGTAACTGCGTCTGCTGTTGCTAGCCGTGATGGTCTTCTCATCGTGTCAGATATGACAACTGAGTCACATGCAGATACTTTTGCCGCGATGTCGGCAACCATGCTTGGAGCTGCCGAAACTGCTACCACTGAACTTGGTAAAGGTATACCCGACAGGGTGATTGTCGAATCAGATCATGGTAAGCTCGTAGCCATGGGTGCTGGTCCGAAAGCATTGCTTGTTGTACTCACAGAACCAGATTCAGGACTGGGTCTAATCCTTGTCGAACTTGAAAAAGCGGCAGAGAAAATAAAAAAGATCATATGATCTAACACATTCATTTAAAAAACATCAATAGGTGGTTGGATGAAAGCTGTTACATCTGGAATACCGGGAATGGATGAAATTCTCGATGGTGGTTTTACGAGGCCATCCACTGTTCTGATTGCGGGTACGGCAGGCACCGGGAAGACAACTTTTGTGATGCAGTCGATATTCAATGCTGCACGCAATGACGAAGTATGTATGTATGTGACTACTTTGAGTGAACCTGTGGCAATGGTAAACAACTTCATGTCGCAGTTTAGCTTCTATAATATTGCACTCCTGGCAAAGGGAAATATCAAGTATGTGCCTATCAGTCTTGAAACACTCAATGCAGGAATTGATGCATTTATATCGGATCTGGAGTATGAGATCGAAAATATCAAACCTGACAGGATCGTGATCGATCCTATCACTGTAATCGGCATCAATCTTGATGAGGGACATAGGCGGCGTTTTTTCTATGATTTGTTCATCCGCATGAAGAAATGGAATGCTCTTGTTCTTGTCACCGGCGAATTCACCGAAGATGACCTGGTAAAAAGTGAGTTAAGTTATGTGGCCGACGGGATCATGTATCTTTCAAACGACATTTCACGCGATCGCAGGGTGCGACATATTGAGATACTCAAGATGCGTGGACAGAACTCACAAACCGGTAAGCACACATATTCGATATCAAAAGACGGAATAACTGTTTATCATCGAATAACTCCCACCGCACATCAACAATATGCAAACCTGCGTGTGTCAACTGGGACCCCGAGTCTGGATGATATGACCGGCGGAGGATTGCCAGCTGGTACGAACACTCTTATTTCTGGAGGTGGCGGTACAGGTAAGACGCTTATCGGGCTACAATTTATTATGGAAGGTGCCAAAAAAGGCGAACCCGGGATAATCGTTGCTTTTGAAGAGAACGAAGAACATCTAAAAGCAAATGCAAGGTCAATTGGCCAAAACCTTGAAACGTTCATAGAATCGGGTGTAGTCAAAGTATTCTATACTTCCCCTGCGAATATTGATGTGAATGCGCATGCACTTAAATTGAAAGTCATGATCGAAGAAATGGGTGCAAAACGCGTGTTGATCGATGGCATTTATGGTTTCCAGTCCGTGCTTGATACACCACTGGAACTTCGTGAGCATATTCGTCTCCTTTCAGACTACTTCAAATCAATGGGTATTACGGTTGTCTTTACTAACGAACAGACTGAACTCAGTGGCAGGTTAACGATCGCAGGCAATGGAACAAGCTATGTCATGGACACGGTTATCATGCTGCGTTATGTTGAGATCATGTCTGAAATGCGAAAAGCGATCTCGGTACTTAAGATGCGTGGAAGCGACCACGACAAAGAAATAAGGGAATTCGAAATCGGAAAAGATGGGATTAATATTAAACTGCCGTTTTCTAATTATGCTGGAGTCATGAGCGGTTCACCAACAACAACACCAAGCGAAGCATTTGTTGAAGCATTCAAGAAGAAGCGATAGATATGGTTGATTCTGCAACAATCGGAATTGTGTTGGAAGTATATGCGTGGTTAATAGCGGCTATTATTGCTACATATGCCGCTTCGATCAGCCTGTTCTATCAAAAAAAGTTCGATGAGAGTCCGGAATACTACTTCTTTGTAGTGCCATTACTGCTTTTAATAGTGGCAATTTTACAGATAATTGACCACACGTTTTCACTGACCAATGTGATAGGAACTATCACAGGATTAATGTTCTTTTTATTTTCAGTAAGACTGTATATTCACATGACCGAAGGAGGTAGCTGATATTTTAGTAGAGTCCTTTGGCTGGAAACTAATGGTTATATCGTTTTCAGCTGTGTTGTACATAATGGCAAAACTGAGCGAGCGAATGGGGGAGGCCATGCAGATCAAGCCATACTATTATCTGTACTATGTAGGGATACTATTTTTTGTCTTAGCTTCAGGATATACTCTTGTCTTTCAAACTGCAGATGCTGATCTGGTACATATGGTTTCGAATTTACTTCTTGCGGTCGGGATGACATTCGGGCTGGTTGCGACTGTCAAATATTGGGGCTGGCTGATCAAGGAAATACTATAGACGATACCATGACTGACTATATCGCAGATTCTGCGGTCTTTATTATGGGGTATGCTGTTGATAGCTCACTTCTGATCACGGTTCCCTCCGTTGTAGGTGAGTTAAAGAGCAGTGAGGCGGTTCTGCGTTTTGACCTTGCGCGGGAGAGTGGTGCGCTGGTGGAAATGCCCGAACCTGAAATGAGGGGTGAGGTCCTCGAAATGGCGAAATATACGCGGGATATAGAAGATCTATCATCTACAGATGTTGATATACTGGCAAAAGCACTGGAATATAAAGACAGTGCAGTACTTCTTACCGATGATTATGCGGTACAGAACGTTGCTTCACTATTAGGCATCGAGGTAAAGCCGGTTGCGCAAAAAAATATCAGTGACATACTTGTATGGGAAAAACAATGCATAGGCTGCAGGAAACGGTTTGATAAGGGGGAGATATGTTCTGTATGCGGCTCCCTTCTGAAAAAAAGGCGGAAAAGAAAACTATAAGAGTACGGATGTTCTATCTCTAACGAAAGTATTAATAAAGTATTTTCATGAAGAGATTCATCAAACGGGGAAAACATGAAGAACATAGATGATTTGATTCAGAAGGCAGTGGAATTAAAGTCAAGTGGGCTTGTGACCGGACAGATAGCAGATGAGTTGAATGTTTCACGGGAAACGGTTACCTGGCTTTTGACCCGCTCCAAAAAAGAGGTTAGTTCTCCGGCACCAAAGGACATCTCAGTTGACTGGAGCAACATTGGAAAGAGTTCTTTCAGGCTCAGGTATGCTTCTCAGGCCCTGTGCGATATGGTATATGAAGTTCTCAGTGAGACTGATTCGGAAGTCGATATCGTTGTTGGAGTGGCATCAAGTGGCGTGCCAATTGCAAGCCTGATGGCCGATGAACTCGGAGCCGAATTTGCAGTTTTCCACTCACTTAAAGAACACAGTGAGAAGGTCAAGAATAGTGTGGGAACATTTAGCCGGAATTTTGGCAGCGTAAATGACAAGAACTGTGTTATCGTGGACGATGTGATCACATCCGGCTCAACGATCGTAGAAGTTATTGAACGGCTCCGTGAATATGGGGGGAAACCCTTAGCTGCTGTCGTGCTTGTTGATAAGAAAGGTGCTGATATGCTATCCGAGGTACCTGTCAGGTCAATGGTACGTATCGTTCGTCTGGATTAAGGAAAATATAAACAGCAACAATTGGAAGGGGGATTTTACTCTACTTCCACCATTCCTATTTTTTCCGCTAATTTAGAGAGCACTTCTGTGCGCATGCCTTCCACAAATTTTATACTTCCAACAACAAGATGACCGCCACCGTTAACTCCGGCACCTTTGACCTCATCATGCAGTTCACGCACCATTTGCGGGATGTTCATCTTCATGTTCTTTGAACGGATCACTGCAAAGTCCGGACCATAACCGATGGTAACAACGGGTTTATTTTCAAATTTCCGGCATAACCTGTCATGCACTTCACCTGAGGTTTTTCCCGGTGGTGGGAAGGTGAACTTGTGGGCGTAGTTCTCAACATCCAGTACGTTCAGTATCGCACCATTTGGAAGGGTCCTTGACTTAATATTAGGGAGGCATGCATCCAGCTGAGCTGAGATCATCTCGTTTGCCTGTTCGCATAGGAGGGATACCAGTTTGTTGTGCTTCACCGAATCTCCCATGTTCAGGAGGTCATCAATAATACCTTTTCCACTACTGAACTTTAACCAGAATGCCTCAAAATCGAGGGCAAGGGCAATTTTCTTAAGTTGGTCCAGTGAATATATGCCTGATACAAGTTCGATATAGCCACGTGCTTCATCTGCCTCGGAACGATCCCCAACTGCCGATATTGCAGGAAGGTGTTTGATCTCCTCTACCACTTCAGGATTGATCATGCGTGCGATCTCGGTACACATCATACCGGTTGTCACTCCGAAATCTCCCCCGACATGCGCAGGATTTACATGTGCGAGCAAGTACTGGTCAACGACCTCATCAGGATGGTGGTGATCTACCACGACCATATCCATCCCATAGACCTGCGCCTGTTTCATTGCAGGTATGTCCTCTTCCGTTGAACCATTGTCCACCAGTATTACAAGTGGCATTTTCTGACCATGGCGTGTAACGTCCTCAAGTGCATAAGATATGTCCCGCGTTATGTCGGCAAGTTCGTAAAACGGAGCTTTTGAGGGTGCACGTTTGTAAAAATAATACTCGGCATCCACACCGCCCACATCCCGTATCAATGGCAGGATCGCCCGCTCTATGGCAACAGCAGCTGTCATACCATCTGCATCCGCATGATGCCGCAGGATGATCGGTTTTGATTTGATGACCGCTTTCTTGATCTCCTTTGCCACGTCTCTCATGGCAGGTCTTAGCTTGTCCAGGATATCACTCCTGACCAGGAATTCCACATCAACCGGTTCAGCCCTTTTATCGATAGCCTGCTCAATGCGCTCCTTGAAAGCTATCTCTTTAGCACTTGTGAGCCTTTTCATGCTCTTGGTTTCGAGCTGGAGCCTGTTACCTCTGGAGTTCACCTCTCCTGTAGCAGATACGATCATATCCATGTCAATATGAGGATACGCCCGTTCGCCGGCACGCTCAAAAGCAGCACAGGAAACCTGCCCCACTTCATCAGATATTGTAAAGATCGTTGGTCCGGCGGTTTGCTTGACCTGGATCACCTCACCTTCGAACCTGACAACCTTTCCAACCTGCTCTGCGAGTTCTGATGACTTTTTGATGGGCAGTTCTTTTTCAAGCTCGACGGTCTGGTATTCATTGATATATTTTGGTATGAGGTCCATGTTGCCGTTCGTCTTGATGTCCTTTACCTGAACGATAACCGCATCACCAACCTCCAGAGGGCGGTTGATGTTACTTATATGGATCAGTCCGCGGACCTGGGAATTAAAATCTACGAACGCACCAAAGGATGCCAGGCTGTTGACAACCGTATGGTAATTATTTCCAACCTCCACTTCAGCCTGGTTGCATGAGTCATCAAGGGTATAAACGTTCTGGGTTTTATTGCATGCCCTGCAGATCTCTTCACCATCTATAAGTCCGTCAATGGGGGTCCCGCACTGTTTGCACTTATAAAATACGCCCTTTCCCCCGCAGACTTCGCAGGGTTCAGTTATTTTTATTTCTCCACTTCCACCACATTTTTCGCAGACTGCCCCACCTTGCAGAAAACTGTCCATATCCTTTTCAGACAATTTCATAAGGTCAATTGACTTTGATTTTCCGGAACCCTTACACTTCGGGCACTTCTCCGTTGATATTACTCTGAAGCCTTTGCCGCTGCACTCAGTACATTCTTCACTCATGTTATCATCCATACATTGATTATGTTAGATTTATGTGTTTGGTTACTCGAAAAATCATGTAAATTGATATGTAGTGTCATAAGCTATTGTTTTTCTTCGTTGTTTGAAATTTCACACCACGAAATCAACCAACTCAATAAATAATGAAATCCAATTATAGATTTTTGGGTCTGAAGATAATTAGAATTGTTACATTTGTTTTTCGTTCACATCTCATCATTGTCTAAATCAATAAACAGTCTTGAATGCTATTGTTTTTCTCGGTTGTTTGAAATTTCACACCACAAAATCAATCACCTTAATAAACAATGAAAGGCAATTATATATTCTGGGTCTGAAGATAACTGGAATTGTTGTATTTATGCTTTCGTGTACATCCCCTCTATCAATTGTGAGGCTATCAAATTAGCTTCTAAAACTCCTTTTCTAATTTGACAACATATTTTTAAAAATACTTCCCAAATGAGTTTCTGTTTT
>JAFGQV010000134.1 GCA_016935475.1 Methanosarcinaceae archaeon | reverse complement strand
GTCAGGCGGTCGATGAGTTTTGGCTTTCCTATGACCTCGGGCGCCACCATATACGCACGGAGATGGCAGCCGCCCCGGTTAGAGGTCGCATACCCCAGTGCCTGTCCCATGATCCCCCGGGGGTCGTAGCCAGGGAACTCAAGTCCTTTGGAACTCATGCTCAACTCACCGGCACCCTTTGCCATCAGGTAAGCATGCGACCCTGCCGCAAGTTCACTTTTACCTTCCCCGATATCAGAAACAAGTTCTTCCAGTTGCAGCGGACCGATCTCGGTGGAAGTTAGTTCAGCGTACGCTGCAATGGTCGAGCCGGAAGAGATGGTATCTATCCCGTAATCATTGCATATCCTGTTCGCCTTGATGATGGGGTCCATGTCCTCGTTCCCGATGTCAGGTCCAAACGCCCAGATGGTCTCGTATTCCGGTATCTCAAGTCCCCCTTTGATGCTTCGCTTGCAAGCAACCGGACAATTGTAACACGAATGCTGTTTGAGATCATAATTATCCTTGATGTACTCCCCGGATACTGATTCCGCACCCCCGAACTGTCCGGTCCGGAAGTTGCGCGTTGGCAGTATCTTCATGTAATTCATGAGGTTCATCAGCACCGATGTCCCGTAAATTTTCAGACCTTTCGAGGTCACTGGACTTGCACGAAGAAGCCGCATGGCACTCTCTTTTGCCTCTGCGAACGCCTGAGAATCAGCGATCTTGGGTTTATTGCTCCCTCTCACAACGATCGCCTTCAGGTTCTTTGAACCTGCAACTGCCCCGAGTCCTCCCCGACCGCAGGCATGCACATAGTCATTCATGATGTTGGCAACCGGAACCTGACGTTCACCTGCCCTGCCAATGCACGAGACCCGCCCCATATTTTCCAGCAAACGGGTAGTTTCCCTGGTATTCTTACCCCACAGGTCTGAGGCATCCACAATATCCACATGCTCATCCTCGATCCGGATGTATACCGGCTCATCAGCTTTGCCTGTGATGATAAGCGCATCAACACCTGCAAATTTCATTTCCTTTCCAAAGAACCCTCCTGCACTTGAATCAAAGACCGTGGATGTGAGCGGTGATTTTGTGGTAATGCTGTGCCTGCCCGACATGGGTGCAGGCGTACCTGTAAGCGGACCTGTTGTAAGGATCAGGGGATTTTCAGGACTTAAAGGGTCGATAGCTGGCGGTACCATGTCATGGAGAATCTTTACACCCATACCGCGTCCGCCAAGGAAATCCCTAACAATGTCTTTACTGGTTTCCGATTCTGTGATCGAATTGTTGCTCAGGTCTACCGTTATTGTTTTTCCTGTCCAGCCAAACATATTATCTTTTCCTGCCAACGATAATCTTTGTATTATAGGTGAACCGGATGTGACCATCCCTGAGCCTGACATTCAGGTCCGTAAGTTCATGCTCCGTTGCCGCAAGCATCATTTCTTTCACACGTTTTACTGATCCTGCATCCGGCTCTGACATGGAGATCCACTCTTCAAACCCAAAATCCATGGGCCAGTCCTCAGCATGTAGTATATCAAAACCGTGATCTTCAAGCATATGCAAAATTTCGGATGTCTGATAGTGCTTTACATGGGAGGGGTCCCGGAGTCTTTCCATTTCGTTCTGGTACTCACTTTTTGCATTATCCTCAGGGGAGGAAATGTCTGAGATGACGATCTTCCCGCCCGGACGCAGGACCCTTGCCATCTCTGATATTGCTGTTTCAGGATGCAAAAAATGATGAAAAGCAAACCTGCATGATACGATATCAAAGCTTGACCCTCCAAAGGGAAGCGATTCCACATCCGCAGTTTCAAATATGACATTCCCGATGGATTCATCTATCATGTACTGTTTTGCGATGGCAAGCATCTCATCCGTAAAATCGATGCCAACAACTTCATTCACATGCCTTGCGAACTCAATTGCCAGAAATCCGGTACCTGTGGCAACATCCAGCAGCCGGTCATTTTTTGATGGAGCGGTCAGTTCAATGATATGCCGAAGATTCTCCTGGTTAGAAAGAGCGCTGCTCTTTGCGTATGCCTGTGAATGTTTTCCAAACTGGTCCTGTGTTCTGGTTCTCGGGGTCATTTTTCTGGTATGGATCCAAGTATTGTCAAAGATCGTTCTGCTACCCTTGAACGGGCTTCCAACTCCAGCAGCTTCCTTTTTAGCTCAATCCCTCCTCTGTATCCCCCGATACCGTACTTCGCAACCACCCTGTGGCAGGGGATAACAATGGGATACGGGTTTCTGGACAGTGCCTGTCCAACCGCCTGCGTTCCCCCGTACCTGCCGATTCGGCGGGCGAGTTCTGAATACGTAACCGTCTCACCGTAGGGTATTTTTCTCGTCTCGGTGAGCACCTGCTGCTCAAATTCCGTGAGACTGGACATGTCCACATCATAATCCGAAAAATCCACTTTTTCACCACTCAGGTACTTTAAAATATCCTGACACCAAATTTCAATCCCTATTTCTCTCCCTCCCCGAATATTTCCTGTTCTATCTGTTCCCTTTTCCTCTTATGCAACCGCCAGCTTATAAAAAGAAATCCGACAACGATCAATGCTGCAGTTGCCCCTATGATCAAAAAAGGACGCGTGGATTCAAGAAGCAATGGATTCAGGTTGTCCCTCTGCTCGTATGTCGGGTACATTATGTCACGTTTGTCACTGCTGTGTGCAAGCCCCAGTGCGTGTCCGATTTCGTGCTTCGAGATCTCATACATATTGGAATCACCATACTGGCGCCATGCAAACCCTTCAAAGTTGCCGACCTCGAGCACGATCTCAGCCCGCAGGTATTTTTCGTCCAGTATGCATGGTCTGCAAAATCCTGCAACTCCTTCCGGTGCACCGGTGATCTCTTCCAGGTTCTCGACCCATTTTATTGTAATATCTGCATCAGCGGTCTCAACAATTTCAAATACAGGTGTGAAGTTCAGTTTTCCATTTCCACCTTCTTCCCAGTACTCAAGAGCCGCCTCAACCTGCACGCGGTAGGTCGGACTGTAATGTGGCGGCACGTTATTATCATCAATAAGAACAGTTATTGGCGAATGATCCCATGGCATTTCAAGAATCTTTGGATATGTATCACTATCTGATGATGCGGCAACAGGCGATGCAACGACAAGGACCACCAGGAGTATTAGAGCGGTGTAGTTTACTTTTAACATATCTCGTTTCATTTTCTCATAAACAACGAACGTACATAAACTTAATTGGGAGCTCACTAGCCCCCAATATGGGGTTTTTTTCGTAAAAGTAATTACTGATTAATTCAATCACTTCTACATGCAAAGAAGGATTGCAGTTGTTTTTGACAGCGCAGGCACACTCCTGCATATGTACCGCGTGGCAAAGGAATTAAAAACCGGTCAACTTCTAAAGGATATTGAAAGCACCTCCATAGTGGCAAAAAAACCAGGTCGGGCGCTTGTAGTACTCCATGCCACGCCAGAAACGATCCTGCACTGTAATCCCGGGATGACCCTCATCAAATTCATCAATGACTATGAGATCGAAATTGACATAAGCTGTTCAAGCAGTCCGTTCACAGTTGATGACGTGTTTGAGATCATCAAAAGAAGCAACGTTGAGTTTAGCAATATCCATGAAGTGATCCATGAGGTTGTGACACGGTGTCCGGATGTGTATTATCTTGCGGCAGGTATTATTGTGGATTCTCATGAGGATTCGATACTTTATGCGCTGAGCACCGGTGGACGGGTGTATTCCAATACGATCGAGACTGTCAGATCGCTGAAGGAGCGCGGGGTTGATACCTATATAGCATCCGGGGATAGCATGCGAAACTTACAGCAGCTCGCAAGTTGTGTGAACATTCCAGTGGAAAGGGTCTTTGATATCGCAACAACTTCGGAAAAAGAGAGCATTGTCCTGAACCTTAAGAAAATATACGATACTGTGGTCATGGTCGGTGATGGGATGAATGATATCCTTGCACTCAAAGCAGCAGATGTGGGGATCATGACAATACAGCAAGGGGATATACGTCCGGATAAACTAAAGAATGCCGCAGATGTAGTAATAAAAGATATCATTGAAGTAGTGAACATTATAGATTCTTTTTGATCTTCAATAAAATACAATAAAGTGCCTACTGCAATTGGTTTCAGAAGTTAACGGTGCTAAAAATATGCGTTATGTTTATGTAGTGCTTCCTATAATGTAATCGTAGTTCATTCGGATTAATTCGTAACATTTATACTTGATTCGTATAAAGTTATATGAAAACCGATTTAGATATTAATACATAATTCTTAAGTAACTTAAGTAAAATAAGAACACATAAGAAAAAGTTATTCACCCTGCTTGGCGGAGGAAATTAAATGGGACTATTCATCGAAGTTAAAAATCTGACTATTGATTACGAGGGTGTTCAGGTTTTAAAAAATATAAATCTTTCTATCAACGAAGGAGAAGTTGTTGGGATACTGGGAAGAAGCGGTGCAGGTAAAACAATACTTATGCACGTTCTGCGTGGTGTTGAAGAGTATGAAAACATCTCTGGAGAGGTTATCTACCATCTGGCACGCTGTGGGAAATGTGGTCACATCGAACCCCCAAGTAAAGCTGGGGAAAAATGTGTAATATGCACGGAAATTTTGAAGGCTTGTGAAACGGATTTTGTTAAAACTTCGGTACACGATCCAAACAGAAGGAACGTTGCCAAACGAATTGCTATCATGCTACAGCGCACATTCGCCCTTTATGGTGACGAGAGAGTAATTATCAATGTCATGAATTCACTTACCGAAATCGGGGAGTGTGGTCCGGATGCATTGTCAAAGGCAGCCGAACTGCTGGATGAGGTGCAGCTATCACACAGGATGATGCATATAGCACGTGAATTAAGCGGCGGTGAGAAACAGAGGGTTGTCCTTGCAAGGCAGCTTGTTAAGAATCCGATGCTTCTTCTTGCGGATGAGCCCACAGGCACTCTGGATCCAATGACAGCTGATGTGGTCCACAATGTCATAATGAGGGCAATAAAGAATTACAATATGACAATGGTCATCACCTCACACTGGCATGAGGTCATTGAAGAGCTTGCTGACAAGGCGATCTTCCTTGATGAGGGCGAGATCATATTTGAAGGTGATCCCAAAAAGGTTTCGAAAGAGTTTATGAAACTTGCGTGTACGATTGAGAAAGAATACGATATAACTGTGGGCAACCCGATAATAAGGGTAAAGGACCTTGTTAAAAAGTATATCTCTGTTGACAGGGGTGTTGTACGTGCAGTTAATGAGATATCCTTTGACGTGAAGGAAGGTGAGATATTTGGTCTTGTTGGAGTAAGCGGTGCGGGTAAGACCACAACTTCCGAGATATTGATGGGGATCGTCCAGCCCACAAGCGGTGAAGTTGAGGTCCGGGTTGGAGACGATTGGGTAGACATGAGGAAGTTAGGTGCAGATAATAAAGGACGCGCCACCAAGTATATGGGAATCCTTCATCAGGAATACGGTCTTTATCCCCAGAGAACGATCATTGACAACCTGACAGAGTCTATAGGTCTTGATCTGCCCTACGAGCTGGCTGTCCAAAAAGCGATCAGAACTCTCACGGTTGCAGGATTCACCGATGCAAAAGCAAAATCTATTTTACCGAAGATGACAGATGAGTTGAGCGAAGGTGAACGGCACAGAGTTGCCCTTTCGCAGATCCTCATCAAAGAGCCAAGGATCGTGATCATGGATGAACCAACAGGTACCATGGACCCAATCACGAAAATAGAGGTTACAAAGTCTATCCTTCAGGCCCGTGACGAACTGGGAGAGACGTTTGTAATAGTCTCCCATGACATGGATTTCGTACTTGAAGTATGCGATAGAGTGGCATTGATGAGAACAGGTAAGATCGCGGATATTGGAGATCCGGAAACGGTCTTATCGGAACTTACTGAAAAAGAGCGTGTCGAAGCGGCCGAGGAATCGTAAGTTAGCCCTATCACCACCTTCTAAACCACAGAAGGAGGCGCTCGATACGAGTCATGAAATTAATGTAGAGGTCAACGGACAACAGATCACATTACCGCACAATTCTACACTCGCGGATGCTTTGAGTGTTTCAAAAGCTCCTTACAAGGAAGGCACTGCAATTGGAATGCTCAAGGAGACAACCGGACGTAAGACCGAAGAGATCACAGAATACACTATTACAACTTCCAGAGGTGAGTTTAAAATAGAACTTCTGGAACCGGATTCTGATTCTAAGAATAGATGGTTTCATCATTTCAAGAAATATGAAGGTACGCCGATTAGGTGGATAAGCAGGGATGCCGTTGCCTTTGGTCCATTTGGGACCGATATCCACCCAACCCGGGGCACCAGTAATTTTGAAAGGTTTGAGGTGGCGTATGGTGCCGGAGGGTTCGACCCTGAGAACACTCACCTGATTCTCAGCAAGAACCGGCATGTTTCTGAATATGGGATGCCACAGGAAGGAACGTTTGCCAGGATTATAAGCGGTAAGAACGTTTTACACCAGCTGAATAAGATTGACACGATCATCAGTATCGAGCCTATAATAGAGTGGGAAAAGATGGCGGAACGTCTCTGTACCACAGACCTGTCAACAAAGATCGATGATGGTGTCAGAATATTCACTTACTTTGAAGTGGAACTTGAACCACTGGCTCCTGAGGGGGCAGAACACTTTTTAGCACTTACACGCAATGGGACGTTTAAGGTGGACCTTGTTGCAAGTTCGTTCATTTCTGACAACTCGCTGCAGGGTGAGATGTGCAAATATGAAAACTTTGATCCGCGGATCGCTGGTTCAGTCGCGGTCCGAACTGTGGGCGATGGTAGCGGTAAGGCGTATATTGCATGCGATGACCGCAATGCCAGCATCATGCATTCGGTGGTGGGGCATGTCACAAAGGGGTTGGAACTGGTAAAACTGGCAGAGTCCGGACAGCGTCTTGTACTGAAGACAATACCTGATCAGATAATGGTTCTAGGGATGGGTTTTGAGGAGGCGGATGAGCATCTGTCACGGTTAGGCGTGGAACTTGTCAGGGATGGATACACAGGGGAGGATGCGGTCATTGTGAAGAACACTCCAGGCACGACCATTGACATCCTGAGAGAGGGGAAGGTCACTGCGTTTGGAGTACAGGAATCCCGGCTTATAAAGATCAAGCTGTATGATGACCTTGTACCAAAGACCCTGAACTTCTTCAGGCATGCAATTGAACTGCAGTTCCGGCCGGTTGGAGCGTTGCCGGTTCTTATGAAATATGAAAATACGTACCTTTTCAAGGCAGAGAAAGCAGCGGAAAAATATAAGGAGATAATGCCGGAGAACACACCCACGGACAAGGTTCTTGCAGGTGAGATCGGGGTTACGAACCAGGCTGCAAAGAGAATGGGTGTAGTAGGGGTAAAAACCAAAGACGATAGTCTTTTTGGTCCATCGGGCGAGAAGTTCACCAACACAAATATCATTGGGCGTATACTGGAACTTGATAAGTTGAAGGATCTGAAGGACGGGGATGTGATGTATGTGGTGGAAAGTAGAGGGGATGATGATTGATGCCAGGTGATGCACAGGATATTATTACAAAGATCGTCATTATAGCCTCTGATAGTGTACTGCCGATCGATGCTGCCATAGCAATATATGGGTCAGAAAACGAGATAACGATCAAAGAGACCTGCTATGGTACCATGGTAACCGGTCCGAGGGATGTAGTTAACAGGGTGGTAACAAATGTAGTGTCCCTGGACAGGAACCACATTTTCGTAAAAGAGAGGGGTTTCCCACCGGGTGACGACAGGCGCTGTCGGTCAGGACGTGGCGGAGGACCAAGACCTGGGTTCCATTTCTTAAGGGAAGAGGTCAGGATGCTTCCAATGATCGGGAAAGCACTGGAAGACTACGAAAAACATGTGCCTCTCGAAAAAGTGACGCATCCGGGCAAACTGGAAGTTTCAAAGTTAAAACGAATTATTGAATCTGAATTGACGAGGTGAGATATTGGTAAAAGTATTCATTTATCCAACAAATAGCCTGATCCTTTCTGATCTGGTTGAGAGATTTGGTCACAAACCTCTTACCATGATGGAGCAGGTGCGGGAAAAGATAACAACGGTCGGGATAGACTCACCTCCGTTAAACATTACACCGGAAGACCCCAAATTAGGTTTGAAATACGCGGCAGTTGAAGTCCCGGCAGGTGTCAGGGGCAGGATGTCGCTGGTGGGTCCTCTCATCGATGAAGCAGAAGCAGCCATAATAGTTGAGGACGCAGCAATTAGTTTTGGATGCATGGGATGTGCCCGGACCAATGAACTGACAAAGTACCTTACAAGGAAAAAAGACATTCCTATCCTTGAACTGGTGTACCCGAGGTCTGAGGAGGAAGGCAGGGAGTTTGTCTACAGGATAGCAGATTTCTTGAAATCCTTGTCAGGGAAGGAGGAAAGCGCATGAGCAAAGATGACCTCGTAAATATTGCATTGATATCATGTGGTTCAGAATATGCTGGTATTCAGGCTGAGCTGGAATCTGCTGCAAAAATGGTAAATGCAAGACTGGTGTATCCTGAGATGGATGTGGCGACACTCGATACCGTTGAAATGGATTTCGGGCTCCAGATCGCAAGTGCTGACCTTAAGCTCATGATGGCACGTGCAAAGGCTGTGGCAGATGGGACGGCCAGGGTGGACGGCGTTTTCATAGCTTCGTGTTTCAGGTGTGCCGAGGCTGCCATTGTCAGGAACGAAGTCAGGAGGTACCTCCACAAGTGTTCTGATATACCTGTTATCAGTTATTCGTTTACAGAACGTACTACTGCAGGAACACTCCTGACACGTATGGAGGCGCTTACCACCATTGTCAGGCGCAAACACCTGCTTGCAAGGGAGCATCAGACCGGACTGACCGCAGGCATTGATTCCGGTTCTACCACTACAAAAGCTGTTATTATGCGGGATGACAGGATACTCGGAAGTGGGTGGGTGCCAACTATCAGGGTTGTTGACAGTGCGGAAAAAGCTTTTGAACAGGCACTTCAAGAGGCAGGGGTTAAAAGAGATGAGATACAGGCAATTGGAACCACTGGTTATGGCAGGTTCCTTATCGGTGACCATTTCAAGGCACAGCTGGTTCAGGAGGAAATCACAGTCAATTCAAAAGGTGCCGTGTATCTTGCCAACAAGCAAAAAGGTTCGGCAACCGTTATTGACATTGGTGGTATGGACAACAAGGCTATCTCAGTGGAAGGTGGGATTCCCGGAATGTTCACCATGGGTGGTATCTGTGCGGGTGCATCAGGCCGTTTCCTTGAAATGACTGCAAAGCGTTTGGGTGTGGATATCACGGAACTGGGTGCACTGGCCGTAAAAGGTATGCAGAAAAATGTCGAGATGAACAGTTATTGTATCGTCTTTGGTATCCAGTCACTTGTCAATTCCCT
>JAFGQV010000133.1 GCA_016935475.1 Methanosarcinaceae archaeon | reverse complement strand
TTCAAAGCTGAGCTTTGCAAAAAAATGGATTGAAAATTTCCTGTGCAAAGAAAATAAGTCAAAAATATTATGTTCTTAACTATAATTCTACTTCCATTCATATTTTCATCAATGCATCAAGCGTTCTGCATCACTCTGGTTTGAGCAAGCTACAACCAGTGTACGATGTTTTGGTAGTAGCTCTTATGTGAAAAATTTTAAACAATCCAAATGAATTTAGTATCAATGAATTTCGACATGTTTATTAAAGATGAAATTGACCATCGTTACGGTGGGAATTTACAAATGCGCCGCCGGTAAAATTCAAACCCGCGATGTCGCTGAGATACAAATCGGATCTCAGTCAATCGATACGTACCACTTGAACCGGCGGCGCTATAATTGCAAATGAGCAGTGTTTTTAATTTTGAGATTCTTTTGAAAAAGTTGTGGAACTCCATGCAGTTTACGTGGGTTTCACGTTCGTCCACAGTATCCACTCCAAAAACGAATGTCTGTTTTTTCAGGCGCTTATCCTGTTCTGATGTCAAATATCCTTATTAGAGAATGTGCCCACCTGCACCCGGTCCAGGTGCACACTGGTAGACGTCCTGTATCTTCATGACAAGCAGACCCTTAGCAGGTGCCTGTGCCATTTTTGCCCGGACGTTCTCCTGCATCTTATCAAATTCAGGACCGCTTGTTTTCACTTCCACGCTACCCTTGATCTGGAAACAGCCTTTCGTCTCCGGACCCCACACGTAGAATGAAACCTTCGGGTTCTCCAGCACATTGTCCAGCGTCTTCTTCATGAAGTTGTCCGATATCCAGATCGTCTCGTCATCGACCAGCTCAAGAAAACCGATCGGGACAACGTTCGGCACACCGTCTTTTGAAGCGGTGGCAACCGGAAATACCTTTACTGTGCTCAAAGCCTTTTTTATCTCTTCTGTTAGTACTACCATTCCTATCACCGGCTCAAAATCTGGTAAACATCATTATATACTTTACCATTATGAAATTTTACGAGGTTTTGATAAAATATAGGTTCTAAATGAATGTTGTCAAATTAGAAAAGGAGTTTTGGGAGCTAATTTGATATTCTCAATCCCACCCTTAAATAGTGGATAATGTATTTATCGCCTTACCCCTTTTAATATAGCTGATACAATGAACTTCAGACATTTTATTAATCAACTCAGGACCAGCGGAAAACTGGTTGAGATCACGCATCCTGTATCACCAGAATTCGAAGCACCAGGAATCGCAAAACAGACCGGTGCACCTGTCCTGTTCCATGATATTGGCGGCAAGAAAGCCATCATGAATTTACTGGGTTCCCGGGATGAACTGGCAGCCATGCTTGGTGTGCCAAAAGAAGGGATCATCCAGCGGCTCGCGGCTGTTGCACCATCTGGCAAGGTCAGGCTTGTTGAGGATTCGCCGACAAAGGAGGTAGTTGAAACCCGGGTAGACCTGACAGATCTGCCGATCATGACACATTTTGAACGGGACGGTGGGGCGTATATCACAGGCGGCATCGTTGTCTCCGAGTACGAAGGCAGCATGAATGCATCCATACACCGCCTGATGGTCATTGGAAAAGATACGTTAGCGGCACGTCTGGTGCCTCCAAGACACACATACCTTCTCCATAAAAAAGCATCAGAGAAAGGCGACCCCCTCCCGGTTGCCATCGTGATCGGGGCAGACCCTGCTGTCACATTCGCATCGACCACCCGGGTACCAGCCGGCAAGGAGTTCGAATATGCAGCCGCACTCCGGGGCAGTCCGGTTGAACTGTTCAGGTGTGAGAACGGGGTCAAAGTGCCACATGCAGAGATCGTGCTCGAAGGATACATAGACCCGGTCGAACGGGCGGAAGAAGGCCCCTTTGTTGATATAACAGGAACGTATGACCTTGTGCGCAGGGAACCTGTGATCCACATCACAAGGGTCATCCACAGGAAGGACCCAATCTACCACGGGATACTGCCAGCAGGCGGTGAACATCTTCTCATGATGGGGGTACCTTACGAACCGAAGATATTCAATGCGGTAGGTGAGGTCACAACCGTCAGGAACGTGGTTCTCACAGAAGGTGGATGCTGTTACCTGCATGCGATCGTCCAGATAGAAAAACAGACAGAAGGTGACGGGAAGAACGCGATAATGGCAGCCTTTGCAGCGCACACCAGCTTAAAGCATGTGGTTGTGGTGGACGATGATATTGATATATTCGACCCGAAGGATGTTGAGTTTGCCATCGCGACCCGTGTTAAGGGTGACTCCGACATTCTGGTCATTCCAGGCGTTCGCGGAAGTTCCCTTGACCCGAGGGGTGCCCCGGACGGAACTACCACAAAGGTAGGTATCGATGCCACCAAGGTGCTGAAAGAAGCTGAAAACTTCGAGCGTGCAAAGATGCCGGAGTAAAAGGAACCTTAAAAGCAAAGGCAGGAGTGACATGCACCTCACAAAGGAAGAAGAGCGCACCTTGAACGGCGAAGACGGCGAGACGCTGCAAAAGGCAATCGAGATACTGGTGGCACTCGGGGACATATATGGTGCTGACAGGCTCATTCCCATAAAAAGCGCGCAGATCGCCGGGGTTTCGTATAAGACCATAGGCGACGCCGGGTTGGAATGGATATTGGACCTGAACGGCAAAGTAAAGGTTCCATCCATTTTGAATCCTGCTGGAATGGACCTTGAGCGCTGGCAGGACATGGGTGTTTCAGCAGATTTTGCAAAAAAGCAGCATGAGATCATAAAGGCGTATGAGAAGCTGGGTGTGAACCCCAAATGCACCTGTACGCCGTACTATCTTGAAGGTTTTACAGCCCGCTACGGAGACCATCTGGCATGGAGCGAATCCTCTGCGGTATCATATGCAAATTCGGTGATAGGTGCAAGGACAAACAGGGAAGGCGGTCCCTCCGCACTCTCTGCGGCACTCATCGGGAAGACCGCAAATTACGGCTATCACCTGGATGAGAACCGGAAACCCACGGTCTCGGTAACAGTGGAATGCAAGATATCAGGTTCTGATTACGGTGCTCTTGGATATCTGGCAGGCAGGACGGTGGGTAACAGGGTCCCTTTGTTCTATCTAAAGAACGAACCATGCGGGGATGAGCTAAAAGCTCTTGGTGCAGCCATGGCAGCATCCGGTGCGGTTGCCCTCTATCATGTAGACAATGTAACACCCGAGGCTCGAAAGACAGTGTTTGAACGTCCCGATGAGAACATCGTAATAGAGGAGAGCCAGATACGGGAAGTTTATGAGAACAAAAAAAATGAGATGAGCTGTGAAAACGAAATTATAGCACTTGGATGCCCGCACTGCTCACCCGATGAACTCGCCCGTATTGCGGGGCTGTTGAAAGGAAAACTGCTCGAAAAAGAGATGTGGGTATGCACCTCCCGTGAAGTGGCAGCCAGCTATCCGCAGCTTGTGGACACTATTGAGAAAAGCGGCGCAATGGTGGTATGCGACACATGTATGGTAGTGTCGCCTGCAAGTGAGAATTACAAGCTCATGATGGTGGATTCGGGTAAAGCCCTTACTTACGTACCGAGCATGTGCAGGGTGGCAGCGAAATTTGGCAGCATAGAGGACTGCATCAAAGAGGCTGGTGATTCAAATAAAGATTAAATGCCGCATTATTTCCAGGGGTATTGCAGAAGGCAGAATTCTCCTTACCCATGACGCAATTTCCTTCCTTGGCAACGTTGACCCAAAGACCGGTGTTGTTATGGAGGAGAAGCATGAACTGTTCGGGAGATCCATAAAGGATACGGTGCTGGTATTCCCGCATGGAAAGGGTTCGACTGTCGGCTCATATGTCCTGTACCAGTTGAGCAAGAACGGGGTTGCACCGTCCGCAATGATCAATATCGATTCAGAACCCATAGTTGCTGTGGGTGCCATCATATCCGGTATCCCGCTCGTGGACAGGCTGGAATCGGACCCCTTTGGGTTCCTGAAGGACGGAGACATGGTAAAAATTGATAGCATCAACGGTTATGTTGAAGTCCTGAGCAGGTTAACTGGAGACGTAAGCGCGAATAAAGGATGATAACGGACAATGCCAGAAACCACCAAAAACGAACCCAAAAACATCAGTGAGCCAATTCCAGAGGAAGAAATTGATGAGTTATACAGGCAGGTAGAATCGGTTTTCAAGGTATACGAAATAGTTTACGAAAACGATGCCCTGCTCTTTTACGGCATACCAAAGATCGAATTAAAAACCCTTGCCCAGAAATTGTGGGTGCCATTTGCAGAGAAGGGATACCAGCTGCATATCAAATACGAACTGGGCGAGCATGTATTGATCGCAGCGCCTGTTGTTGAGGTTCGTGAGCGTGTGTGGGTCAATGCAGTTCTTGTGGTTGCCACGATCTTCACTACCATGCTTGCCGGTGCGACCATGTATGGTGTGGACCTTGCAACCAATCCGTCACAGTTCGTGCAGGGTCTGCCGTTCACCATTGCTATCATGACAGTGCTGGGTTCCCATGAGATGGGGCATTACATCGTAGCAAGGCTGCACGGAATGCGTACCTCATTACCCTATTTTATTCCGTTCCCAACGCTCATCGGAACCATGGGCGCGATCATCAAACACAGGGGACCGATCCCGGATCGTAAGGCATTGTTCGATGTGGGGGTAGCAGGTCCTCTTGTGGGGCTTGTTGTATCGGTTATTGTGACGGTGATAGGTCTTAGCCTACCTCCGGTCACGCTGACAACTGACATGGCCATGCTGGAATTGCAGCTTCCGCCCCTTTTCCTCCTGCTTGTGAAGATCGTCGGTCCCATGAGCGAGAACATGCACCCGGTTGCCTTTGCAGGCTGGGTGGGAATGCTTGTCACATTGCTCAACCTATTTCCGGCAGGACAGCTTGATGGTGGTCATGTCCTGCGTGCAATGATCGGTGAGCGTGCAGGTCGTGTGGCCAAGATCATGCCATTCGTACTCCTTGGTATCGGTGCATATGTATCCTTTGTAATGAAACAGAACGGGTTTATCTGGCTATTCTGGGCAATGTTCCTTTCTCTCTTTGCAGTCGCAGGGCATCCAACACCTCTTAATGATAACATAAAACTGGACGACAGGCGTTTTGCACTGGGTGTTTTTACATTTATCATGGGTATTCTTTGTTTTACCATGATCCCGTTCACGATTATTCCTCAGTAGCCTCTGATCTTATGATCGATTGCAGTGGAGATGAATGAATGGATGTCTATTTTAGATGGAACCGGAAAAACTCCTACAGTATAGCAGCGCTCTCACCTGTGGTACCGCAGGCATCGCTTACAAAAAAACCGCGTGATGGGATAATGCTGTACAGTTTCTCCACAAACCAGAAAGATACTGTTTTTGAAGAGGTAAAAAATGCGGACACTGATTCCATATTTATCGCCGGCGGTCCACATCCGTCCGGTGCTCCTGAGGAAACCCTCACACATTTTGACTATGTTGTCATCGGTGAAGGGGAAGAGACGCTGCCAAACCTGCTGAAGGTCATAGGGACAGGGGGGGATGTAAGCCAGGTCAGTGGAATAGCATATGTGGACAAAGAGACCGGTAAAGTGGTGAACACTGGCAAACGCGACCAGGTAGACCTGAACAGCTATCCGTGTTTCAACCCTGAAGTACTGCTGTCACCCATTGAGATCAGCAGGGGATGTCCCTGGGGGTGCAAATACTGCCAGACACCCCGTATCTTCGGGAGCAGGGTCAGGCACAGGGACATTGGTTCGATCGTAAAATGTACAGAGCACTTAAAGGACCTGCGGTTCACATCCTCGAACGCCTTTGCCTATGGAAGTGACGGCATCCATCCGCGTTTTGATAAGGTTGGAAAACTGCTTCAGGAACTTCACCGTCTGGAAGGAAAACAGATATTTTTTGGTACATTTCCCTCGGAAGTTCGTCCTGAATTTGTTACGGACGAGGCACTGGAACTGGTTGTTCAGTACTGTACCAATAAGACGATCAGCCTTGGTGCACAGTCCGGCAGTGACAGGATACTGAAGGAGATATGGAGAGGGCATACCGTGGATGACGTGATCACTGCGGTTGAGCGGTGTTCAGTTCATGATATATCCCCGACGGTCGATTTTATCTTCGGGTACCCAACCGAGACAGAGGAAGACCAGCGTAACAGTCTGGACCTCATCAAATGGATATGTGGAAAAGGTGGCAGTGTAAGAGCACACTACCTGACACCCCTGCCTGATACGCCTTACGCGGATGTGGTGCCATCCAGGGTCAGCAAGGAGGTCAATCGTGTTCTTGGAAAGCTGGCACTGGAAGGAAAATTAACAGGTTCGTGGAAATAAAGATCAGTCGCAAATCGTTGAACCTATTATTCGATATCGGAAAATCGGTGTCCTGAAAGGTACACGGATGCAGCGACCACAAGTCCGAAAAGGCTTGATGTTAGAAAAACACCTTTCAGGTTGAATTGCAACAGTACAATTGCCAGTACCACAGGTGCTGCTGTCTGTCCTGCATATTTCATGGTATTGAAGACCGAGACCACACTTCCCATAAGACCCTTTGGTGCGATCTGGGTGACCAGTGTGTTCAGAACAGGCTGGATCATACCAAACCCTGCTCCAAAGACCAGCAGCATCAACAGCATTACCTGTATCGATCCTGCCCATGGCATTCCTGCAAGTGCAATACTGGTCAGGATAAATCCGGACCCTATTACAAGGTGTGGGGGAAACCTGCCGGACAGCCTTTTTGCCTGCGATGCAACAAGAGCCATTGCCGCCCCCTGGATTCCAAGGGCAAGTCCGGCATCCCTTGCAGTGAACCCGAAGCTGTCTTTCAGCATGAAAGGAACATAGATAACGATGGTGTAGAGCAGGAAAAAGATCGCAAAACCAAGGAAGATCGTGTACGCGACCCTGAAGTCCTTAAGGGTGCCCAACATCCCGGAAAACCCTGTTTTACGTTCAGTGCCCGACGGGTTTGTTTCAGGAAGGTAAATTACTGCGATCAGGGCGAGGGGTATGGTAAGACCATAGAACAGGAAAGGGTAGTTCCATCCAAATACTGCCATACTGCCTCCTATAAGAGGTGCAGATACTGACCCAATGGCAGTGGTCATGCTCATCCTTCCCATTGCATGGACGCGGTCAAGACCGCTGTACAGTTCTCCTATCATGGTCATTGCCACTGGCATCATGCCTGCGACCCCTATTCCCTGGACCAGCCTCAGGATAAGCAGTACTGTAAGGTTTGGGGCAAAATAAGCTGCAACACCCGCAGTTCCGTTAATGAAGAGGCATGGGATAAGGATCTTCTTGCGTCCGAAGCGATCAACAAAAGTGCCGATAAGCAGCATGGACATGGCTGTGGAAAATGTGTAAACCCCCAGTATCATGCCCACCATCTCCCGGGTCGTATGCAATGGCTCCACCATGGCAGGCAGCACAGGACCGAGCAATGCACCGCCAGACATTCCAAAGAATGCCACCAGACAGATGATGCTCAGGGTTGGGTTGTGGGAGGATTTCATTTTAGTCAACTCTTTGTTAAAAAAGTGATGCTCTCAATGGATATAAAAGGGGCTGTGAATGACTTTGTGTAGAAGGTCGAAAAGATTATATGAGGTGGGAGTTGTGGAGTTTTAAGGAAAGAATCCTTAACAGTTAAATGAAAGGGATGTGGTTGAGACGTGCAGGACAGTATCAAGAAGTTTATGGGTTGCATACAGGCTGTAGACTAAGTCTGGGGTATAGTGATTTCGGCACAAACGTCATCACGGGAGATTTCGAAAATGATTGAAACGCGAATACAGGTACCAATCAGTGAGAAT
>JAFGQV010000132.1 GCA_016935475.1 Methanosarcinaceae archaeon | reverse complement strand
GAACTGCTGGTTGAAAAGGCAAAGGAAGGGAAAATGGTCGTCCGATTAAAAGGCGGCGATCCCTACATTTTCGGACGTGGCGGTGAGGAAGCAGAGGAACTTGTTAAAGCAGGTATCGAATTTGAGGTCGTTCCCGGCATAACGTCTGCAATAGCTGCACCTGCATATGCCGGCATCCCGGTGACGCACAGGGACCATGCATCCATGGTCACATTCATAACAGGACATGAAGACCCGACAAAGGATAAAACTGGTCTTGACTGGAAAATCCTTGCAAAATTCAATGGCACGATCGTGATCCTCATGGGTGTTAAGATGCTTGAGCGTAATGTCGGGGAACTCATGAAATATGGAAAAGACCCGGCTACACCAGTGGCACTGGTGGAGAGAGGAACCCGTCCTGACCAGCGTGTGACCGTCGGAACCCTTGAGACCATTGTAGGTCTTGCAAAGGAACGCGGTGTAAAAGCTCCTGCTATAACGATCATCGGGGACGTTGTCAAGGTCCGGGAGATCATTGGATCTTAATCCTGGCAGGTCTGGATATAGTTCTATAAGATTGTTGATGATTCGATTAAGATGATATCCGTGAGGATCGATATGACAGATAAAGACCAAAAACCCGTTCTTGCAATCATGCGGCCGGAAAGTTACCTTAAGGATTCCGTTAAGATGGCGGAGTCGTACGGGTTTGATACGGTGGCAGCCCCCATGATCGAGATCGTGGAGATGCGAGATGAGGAGTTTGGCGGTTTTGTGAAACGTGTTCTCGGGGGCAGATCGGATTACGTCATATTTACAAGCGCCAATGGCATTGATTTTACCCTCAGGAAAATTCCGGAGGAGGAAAAAGAAGCGTTTATCGATGCCCTTAAAAATACAAATGTGATCGCCATCGGCCCTAACACACAGAAAGCGCTTATTGAACTGGGCATCGGTGGCTCGGGTATGCCGGATGTTTACAGTTCTGAAGGACTGGTGGAATATCTCTGCCCGGATGTTAAGGGCAAGACTGTCGATGTCGCACGAAGTTCCTTCGGAGCTACATTGCTTATATCAGGACTCAATAAATGCGGTGCATCGGTATTTGAAACGCAGGTATACACCCTCGCAAAGCCTGAGGGAGAAACACAAAAAGAGCTGGTCAGGCATGCACTTGACGGAAAAATATCGGTTTTTGCATTCACAAGTTCCATGATGGTACGCAATTTCTTTGCACAGGCTGATGCAATGGGTGCTGGTGATCGTATTGTAGCTGCCCTGAACGATTCATTGGTCTCAGCCATCGGGATCCCAACAGCAAAGACCTTAAAGAGCTATGGCGTTGATGTGGAGATCATACCCGAGAGATATACATTTGAAGCAATGCTTGGTGATGTGAGGTCATATATTTCCAATAATCCCTGAAAGTTACTGCCATACATGTGGTGAAAACGAGTGAGCGATCTTATCATTGATGATAATGCAGTTGAACACATACGAAAATACATAGAAGAAGAGAATGCTGAAGCTGTTCGTTTATTCATAGGTGGCGGTGGCTGCTGTGAGCGATTTGAGATTGCTTTTGTGAAAAATGCGCTTGCATGTGATGTCACATATGAACGGAATGGAGTAAAACTGCATGTGGAAAAAGCTCTGGTGGACAACACATCAGCCATAGAGATAAAATATGATGAACATCGAGGACTACTTATAAACCTACTTTAATGATACCTGGATAACAAGGAGAATAACGATGATCGGAATTTCAAAACTTTATTGCGGTACTGTTGAACCGTCCGATGCCCTCAGGTACGGGCGTGATTCTAAAAAACTTCCTTCACACCTCTTGCAGTTTTCGAAGGATAAAAAGCCTGTAGTGGTCTGGAACATGACCCGCCGATGCAACCTTAAATGCGTGCACTGCTACGCACATGCAAAGGACATTGAGTTTCAAAACGAACTGACCACTGAGCAGGGTAAGGAACTGATCGATGACCTTGCAGAGTTTGGGGCTCCCGTAATATTATTCTCAGGCGGTGAACCTACCATACGCAAGGACCTGCCTGAACTTGCTGACTATGCAAGGTCAAAGGGGATGCGTGCCGTCATTTCCACAAACGGTACCCTGATCGATGAAAAAATGGCAAAGGTATTGAAAGATATCGGGCTTTCTTATGTAGGGATTTCACTTGACGGTGTAAGGGAAACGAACGACAAGTTCAGGGGGATGCCCGGAGCATATGATGCGGCACTCAGTGGACTTCGAAACTGCCAGCGTGAAGGCATCAAGGTGGGTTTGCGCTTTACCATCAACAAAAAGAACGTTGCGGATATTCCTGCAATTTTCGACCTTATTGAGGAAGAGAAAATACCGCGTGTCTGTTTCTACCATCTGGTCTATGCGGGACGCGGTTCAAAACTGGTAGAAGAGGACCTTACTCATGAGGAAAGCCGCAAAACACTTGACCTTATCATGGACAGGACAAAGGAACTTCATGAAAAGGGCATGCCTCTGGAAGTATTGACCGTTGATAACCATTGTGACGGACCCTATGTCTACTTCCGGCTGCTGAAGGAAAACCCGGAGCGTGCCAAAGATGTATACGATCTTTTGATGATGAACCAGGGTAATTCCACAGGTATCGGCATTGGATGTGTGTCCTGGGACGGATCGGTCCATGCCGACCAGTTCTGGAGGCATTATAGTTTTGGCAATGTGAAGGAGCGAAAGTTCAGCGAGATATGGACAGATACCAGCAATGAACTGATGGCTGGTCTTAAGAACCGTAAACCCCTTATCAAGGCAAATGCCGACAGGTGTGCAAAATGTAAATGGTTCGACATCTGCAACGGAAACTTCCGTGTTCGTGCAGAAGCCGTTTATGATAATGTGTGGGCTGATGACCCGGCATGCTACCTGACAAAAGAAGAGATCGGGTATTCTGAAGAAAAGTAGACCTAAAAACAGCATGTAAAGGTCATTGCAGCATAACCAGATACTTTAAATAATCTAAAATCACTGTAACATAACATACGAATACTATATAATAATTATTGGAGTGTTTTGATGACGGTTCCAAAAGAATATGACCCGCATGAGATCGAACCAAGATGGCGGAAGGCATGGGATATGTCCATGTACCATTTCGACTGGGAGGATAACAGCAGACCCCAGTATATCATAGATACGCCGCCTCCGTACCCGACAGGGAATTTCCATATCGGTAATTCACTTAACTGGTGCTATATCGATTTTGTGGCAAGGTACAAGCGAATGCAGGGTTTTAATGTTATGTTCCCGCAGGGATGGGACTGTCACGGCCTTCCCACAGAGGTAAAGGTCGAAGAGACACACGGCATCACAAAAAACCAGGTCCCAAGGGCAGAATTCCGCAGGATGTGCGAAGAACTCACAGCCGGGAATATCGCGAAGATGCGCGAGACCATGATGGGTCTCGGATTTTCCACCGACTGGAGCAATGAGTTTGTCACAATGGAACCAGCCTATTATGTGAAGACACAGAGATCGTTTGTCAAAATGCATGATATGGGACGGATATACCAGGAAGACCACCCTGTCAACTGGTGCCCGAGATGTGAAACTGCAATTGCTTTCGCAGAGGTTGAGTATGATGCCAGGGAGACGCAGTTGAATTTCCTGCATTTCGATAAACTTGAAATTGCAACCACCCGCCCGGAACTGCTTGCTGCATGTGTGGCTGTTGCCATTAATCCGGATGATGAACGTTACAATAAATACATACAAGAGAATGTAAAGGTTCCGCTGTTCGGCCATGAGGTGCCTGTCATCGGGGATAAGGAAGTCGATCCCTCCTTTGGTACAGGGGTTGTCATGATCTGTACCTTTGGTGACAAACAGGACGTGCGCTGGTGGGTAGAGCACAACCTGCCGCTTCGAAAAGCCCTTGACAAGAACGGTCACATGACAGAGATCGCCGGGAAATATGAAGGCATGAGCATTCCGGAATGCAAGAAAGCGATCATCGAAGACCTCAAAAATGAAGGATACCTCTATGACCAGAAGCCGCTTGACCAGAACGTGGGCATGTGCTGGCGGTGCAAGACACCCATCGAAATACTCTCAGAGCGCCAGTGGTTTGTGAAGATCGAGGGCGATGAGATCCTGAAAACTGCCGATGAGATCGAGTGGCTGCCAGAATATATGAAGATCAGGCTCCAGAACTGGACAGGAACCATGGAATGGGACTGGTGCATCTCACGCCAGCGGATATTCGCAACCCCCATACCTGTATGGTACTGCAAGGATTGCGGCAAGGTGATGGTTGCAAAGGAAGAATGGTTACCCCTGGACCCCACACAGGACATGCCAGAAGAAGCGTGTGAATGCGGTTCTACTGAATTCGAGGCTGAAAAGGATGTTCTGGATACCTGGATGGATTCGTCCATCACGGCACTGCATGCCTCCGGATGGCTGAGCGAACATGACATGCGCCTTCCAGCGCAGCTTCGTCCTCAGGGTCATGACATCATACGTACATGGGCATTTTATACAATACTCCGCTCAAAGGCACTTACTGGCATCAGGCCATGGGATTCGATCCTTATCAACGGGATGGTGCTCGGGGAAGACGGGCACAAGATGAGCAAGTCACTGGGCAATATCATTTCACCCGAAGAGGTGATCGGACAGTACAGCGCCGATGCGTTCAGGCAATGGGCTGCTGTAGGCGGTTCTCCCGGGTCCGATGTGATGTTCAGGTGGAAGGATGTTGTGGCAGCTTCACGATTCCTCCACAAGATGTGGAGTATTTACAGGTTCTCAATGTCGCATCTTGAGGACTACGGTACCGAAGATACGAGGGACATCAATCCTGATGACCTGCCTGTAATTGACAGGTGGCTTCTCAGCAAATTGAACAAACTTGTCAGGTCCATGACATCAAATATGGATGGGTACCAGTTCGATGAGGCTTTCAAATCCATTCGCGGGTTTGCATGGGAAACCCTTGCGGATAATTACCTGGAACTCGTAAAATCAAGGCTCTATGGCGAGGATGAGAACGACCGCAAAACCGCACAGTACACGCTCTACATGACGATGGACATACTTGCGCGGCTTCTTGCACCTTTCATACCGTTCTTTGCAGAGGAGATGTACTCGCGGCTTGGCACTGGAAGCGTCCATACCCGATCATGGCCAGAGGTCAATGAAGCACTCATCAATGAAGACGCAGAACGTGCCGGTGAACTCATAAAGGATATAGCAGGCAATGTCAGGCGATATAAATCCGATAACGGGATGGCACTGAATGCGCCGCTCAAACAAATTGAGATATATGGTGAATTGAGTGATTCAAGGGATATAGCGGGTGCCACAAATTCCCCTGTGGAGGTTATCAAAGGAGAGCCTGATTTTGAGCATGTGCCTGTTAACGTTAAACCCAACATGGGCATCATAGGACCGAAGTTCAGGAACAAGGCAGGCGCGATCATAAAGTCCTTGACTGCGGAGGATCCGAAAAGGATTTCAGAACAGGCAGCAGAAGGTAGTATCGTTGTGATCGTTGGCGATGAGGAGATCGAACTTGGTCCTGAATCAGTGCAGATCGAGAGAGAAGTGATCTCTGCAGGACGAGCTGTCGATGTTCTGGACGTTAACGGTACCACAGTTGTGATAGTCAGGTAACAGGGAAAATTAGAAGCTAGTAATTGTTTAATCTTATTCAAGAACCTTTTCGTCCGGATATGTGCCAGTTGTTCACACAGGATACATGATCAAATTCGGTTTCGTATTCGCATTCTTCCGACGCATCGCTGAATTCTCCAAACCTAACATTTATATATATATAGGTTAATTTTTCGCCATATACTACTATCTAAAACGCATGGTGTATAAATGGCAAAAGTCACTAAAGTATTACTGCTGCTTAAAAATATGGTTTATGAAAGCACGAGCCCTCAGGAAATCGTTCGGTTTGCTAAATATTATCGTAAAAAGGGTCTTGAAGTTGTGGTAATCCTCTGGGGTCCCATGGGGGTAATCCTTGGTAAGAAAAACAAGTACGGATCACCTGCATACGACAAAAAGATGGAAGAATGTATAGAATTGGGTGTACAGTTCAAATGCTGTGATCTCGCAGCATCCATGATCGGAATGAAGGAAGAAGAACTAATTCCGGGCATTGAATTGATCCATTCGAATGAAGTGGCAGAGATGTTCCTGAGATTCCGCGAGGAAGAGCAGTTGATCCTCACGCTGTAAACGATCAATATTTGAATTAGCGGCATTATATCTACCTTAATAGGGAATAGGGGTACTTATCCATCAAACGTGGTGATTGCTTATGGCATCAACAACCGAACTAAGCGCTGAGGAGAAGATCTTACTGGAGAAGATACTTGCCGGAGAGGTCGCATTCCGAAAGATCGATACGTGCACGGATACACAGACCGCTGTGAAACTTCGAAGACTTGCGATCGAGGAACAGGTGAATGTCAGGTTTGAGCATATCCAGAACTATACTATCGATTCCGAGCATGTTACAAAGCGAAATATCGAGAACATGATCGGTGCGGTCCAGATCCCTCTGGGTGTTGCCGGACCTTTAAAAGTGAACGGGGAATTTGCTGATGGCAAGTACCAGCTTCCACTTGCAACCACCGAGGGTGCCCTGGTTGCCAGCGTAAACAGGGGATGTTCTGTGATCACTGGTTCTGGCGGTGCAACTGTAAGGATATTCAAGGACGAGATGACACGAGCACCTGTTTTTAAACTGGATAATGTGGAGCGTTCAAAAGAGTTCGTTGAATGGGTGAAAGATCCGCATATATTCAGGCAGATGCAGGAAAAGGCAGCTGAAACCACGCGATTCGGGGAACTGCTCAGTGTGGAACCATACGTGACCGGAAATACTGTTTATCTCAGGTTCGCTTATGACACAAAGGATGCCATGGGAATGAATATGGTAACCATCGCCACGGACGCAGTGGTCGACCTGATCGTGGACGAGTTCGGTGCAATCCCGATATCACTGTCCGGGAACATGTGCACTGACAAAAAACCGGCTGCTATCAACACCATACTTGGCAGGGGCAAAACCGTTGTTTCAGAGGTTACTGTTCCAAAAGACGTGGTTGAGAAAAAGCTAAAATCCACGCCAGAGGCAATGGTGGATGTGAACTACAGGAAGAACCTGCTGGGTTCTGCACGCGCCGGTTCGCTTGGATTTAACGCACACGCTGCAAATGTCATTGCTGCTATGTACCTTGCATGTGGTCAGGACGCAGCGCACGTTGTGGAGGGAAGCACTGCCATAACGACCATGGAGCTTACAAAATACGGTGACCTTTACTGTGCAGTCACACTACCGTCGGTAGCAGTTGGAACAGTTGGAGGTGGCACAGGTATCGGAACACAGAAGGATTGTTTGAACCTTCTCGGTGTTGCAGGCTCCGGCAACCCGCCTGGTGCGAATGCAAAGAAACTGGCTGAGATCGTGGCGGCTGCGGTGCTTGCAGGCGAACTCTCACTTATTGGTGCACAGGCTGCAGGACACCTTGCACGCGCCCATGCAGAACTCGGGCGCGGGAAGTTCTGATTTTTTTTCTCATCTTAAGAAAAGTATTGCAGCGCAAGCAGAGATAGTTCGATGCGTAACTCGGGTGCGAGACGTTTGAAGGGAGTTCACATCTGAGTATATATTTTGCGTTCCTGATAGTTGCCAATATAAAGGTAGTATAATTAGTGAAATACTACCAACATAAAGGTAATATATTTATGCCAATACTACCAACATAAAGGTGATGAATGATGTTGAACCCGACAAGATACTGAACCTTCTGTACGAATACAATCCATGGTGGAGGGGTAAAGAGATTCAAATACCGGAATACAGGACAAAATGGTTCGATTCTCTGGTATCAGAACTGGATGACCAAAAAATTGAGATTATCTACGGACCACGCCAGGTTGGGAAAACTGTTTTGATGAAGCAGATCGTGCGGCACCTGATTGATAATAGAAATATTTCCCCACATAATATCATGTATCTTTCAATGGATCATACTTCCATCAACCTCCTGTGCCCGGAACCTATCAAAGATGTGGTTGATGTATATTCGAATTACATAAAGCCTTCCGAATTCGAAAGAGCATATATTTTCCTGGACGAGATCCAGACAATTGAAAACTGGAGCAGTTACCTGAAACAATTTTATGACCTGCAGTATCCGGTTAAATTTATAGTTTCAGGTTCTTCCAGCACTGAAATTGAAAAAGGCGGTTCAGAATCGCTGGTCGGAAGGTCAAGACTTAGATTGATGCTTCAGTGGAAGTTTGCGGATTTTGTTAATTTTTCTCTTTTCAGGGAACAAAGAGATGGCAGTTTATATAATGTACCAGAAACCGCATGGTTTGAAGATGCGGTTTTTAAAAGAAATGCAAATACGCTTTTTGCCGCTTTTGAGATGTATCGTGAGACACTGCTTAAAAATGATATCGACCTTGGAAAATACATCATGGAATATCTGATCAAAGGAGGATATCCTGCACTTGCAGATGCTGATTACGAAAGCGCTCGGGATATGCTCATGGAGCGGTTTGGACTGACCATACACAAGGACATCATGCGGATTTTTGCTATCAGGAACATAAAAGGACTGGAAAATATAGTATTGCGATGCGCCATGCAAAGTGGACAAGTAACCGATTACCACGGATTTGCGAAATCTGTCGGGATAAAATATGACACATTTATGGCGTACCTTGGATATCTGATGGATGTATTTCTGGTATCAGAATCTCGCTTTTATTCGAAAAGTGACAGTACATTCAAAAAAGGTAAAAAATTATATTTAAGAGACCACCCCACAAGAAACGTACTTATTGGCTTATTGAACAGGCGCCTGTTCGAATTTGGCGAAGAGATCGGAAAAACCGTGGAAACAGTTGTCCATGACCATTCCAGTAGATTGGCGTATCGATTAGAAGGACATCTCCAGGGTAATTACTGGAAAGGTAAAAAAGAGGTCGATATCGTGATCAGACTTGGAACGATATCGATTCCAATTGAGGTCAAATATCAGGAACATCCGGATGATATTGGCGGTTTGAAAGAATGCATGCAGGAGTTTGATTCCCCGTTTGGGATTGTGGTCACAAAGGATACTTTCAAACTAAAAAGTAATATTTTGTTTGTGCCACTGCATCTGTTTCTTGCAGTCTGTTAGGGATGGGAATGGCACACTGCCGCCTTTATAAAACATGCGGGCATCACATCAACCAATCTGTACTGATAGAAAATTGACGGAATGAATTGGAATGCTCCGAGAAGCACCGGACATTAACGATTTTCTTTTGCCTTGATCAAATATCCAGTGGACTCGTCCATCTTATCCGCAGCCAGCAGTATATCCCCTGCGACATCACCAAAGCCGGCAGCCTGTAACTTTTTAGCCCAATCCCTGAAACTCTTGCTGTGGCTTTCGTTGTGTTCTATCCAGTGACCAAGCAGATGTTTGATTTTTGCTTCAGTTATTTCTTCGGTCATAATTGACTCACTCCTTATTACGGTCAGGAATCCCTGGGGTCGGTGATCTCACCTGTCAGTGCCGATGCTGCCGCAGTTGCAGGAGATGCCAGATAGATAAATCCGCCCGTACCCATTCGCCCTTTGAAATTGCGGTTTGCGGTCGAGATACATACCTCACCTTCGCCGATCACGCCCATATGCCCGCCAAGACACGGCCCGCATCCCGGCGTTGCAAAGGTAACACCCGCTTCAAGTAATGTTTCTGCGGTTCCGTTTTTGATTGCCTCGATCATGATCGAGCGTGATGCAGGTATGACAATTGTCCTCACTGCCACCTTCTCACCTTTCAGAACCTCTGCTGCGCTTTCAAGGTCTTCCAGCCTGCCGTTCGTGCAGGTGCCTATGAATACCTGGTCGACCTTCGTTCCGGCAACTTCCGAAACCCCGCATACGTTGTCCACTTCATGCGGGCGGGCAACCTGCGGTTCAAGGTCGTTCACATCAATATGATACTCCTTAACATAGTCCGCATCATCATCCGCATAGACGGGTTCATATTCCTCCACAGCCCGCCCTCTGAGATACTCAAAGGTCTTTTCATCCGGCGGAACGATACCAGCCTTTGCACCCATCTCTATCGCCATATTACAGAGTGTCATGCGTCCGGACATCGAAATATCAGAAATGGTGCCCCCATAGAACTCCACTGCCCTGTACGTCGCACCGGCAGCGCTTACCTTACCGATCACATTGAGGGTCAGATCCTTTGCAGATACGCGGTTGCCTAACCTGCCGTCCACTGTGATCTTAATAGTTTCAGGTACTTTGAACCATAGCTTGCCCGATGCAAATATCTCAGACATATCGGTAGCCCCGACACCGGTTCCAAATGCCCCGAACGCCCCGTAGGTACACGAATGGGAATCCGCACCCACCACAAGTTTTCCTGGCATGGCAAAACCATTCTCAGGCAGTACCTGATGACATATCCCGTTGCCTATGTCATAGAAATTCTGAATTTCCTGCTCCTTTATCCAGTTGCGGATATCTTTCTGTAGGAATGCGGTTTTCTCGGTGTTGGCAGGCGTAAGGTGGTCGAATGGTATCACAATTCTTCTCGGGTTCCATACCTTTTCAATCCCCATCTCCCGAAAAGATTTTACCGCAAGAATGCTCGTACCGTCATGCGCCATTGCGTAATCCACATTTGCAATTATGAACTCGTTGGCCTTTACTTCTTTACCATTTGCACGGCTAAATATTTTCTCACTGATCGTGCCCAAAAACACAACTCCTGATTAATCGTATGTAGAACTATTAAGCTAAACTACATAGGTATTTGCATCATAAATGTTCTGCTATAATGTGTTTTACTTTTTTATTTGAGCCGGTTCAAAAAATCATCAAGGGGTACGGAATGTGTCCTGAAGCCGCATACTTTATCAGGATTAGCACCAAGAGCAAGCGCAACGAACTGGGAGATGTGCATGTGAACAAGATCATATTTTGTCCCGAACTCCTTTTCAATGACAGGCTGGTACCTGTCATACTGTATCTGGCAGTTGGGACACATATGAAGCACAAGGTCTACGCCGGCGTTCTTTAAGCTTTCAAGTTTTGCATGAGTGACCTTGAGGGATGTTTCCCGGTTGATATGGCGCTGCGAAAAACCTGCACCGCATGTGAGGGTCCTGTCCTCATACCATTCAACAACATCAGCACCGCAGGACCTTGCGATGGTATCGATCAACTGTGGGTTCTCGGGATTACCGATCACATCATCGTAGTGGATCTTATAGTAATGGCAGGCATGATGGGCTGCAACCCGAACCCCCGAAAGATCGATCGTATTAAGTGCTCCGATCCTTTTGGCCTTGCTTAAGAAGATCTCAACCACATGGTAGAAATTGTCCACTTCATCAAGGCTGTTCTGCTCGTATACAAGGTCATCCAGACCCGCCTGCCTGAAGATCGAATTTATCTTTGTGCGAACCTCTTCATTCCCGTTTAACAGGGAACATGCTTTCTTGTTTATTGCATAACATGTAGAGCACATGGCGGTGATGTTCGGATATCCCTTTTTCTTTGCAATGGCAAAGTTGCGGGCTGCAATTGCCGTTGTTGAAAGCTGGTCGAAGAGGTCAAAATAGAACCCAAGACCTGTGCAGCAGGACTGCTCATCGCTTACAAAATAATCAACACCTAACCGGTCAAATGCATAGGTGCTGGAACTCTCTATTCCAGGGTATTCGTTAGTTACCATACAGGTCTTGAACAGGAGTATTCCCTGATCCGGAATATGTTCGATCGTTTTCACTTTCCATCCCTCCTGAAACTTTGTTTTGAATCCGTTTCTGTGGTAGCCGTCTGTTCCAGCCTCCCGACCCTCTCAAAGAACCCGGTCCCTTCAAGTATCGCACGAATCTCACCCCGTCCGTTATCCCGTATTCCAATGGGACCCAGTCCGAGTTCACTGCGCACCTCATCGAGATTTTCTTTAAACTCAAGCCAATGCTCATCGAAATCGGTTTCCATCTGTTCAAAAAAGAGAGGCGGAAGTTTGCTGACCCCAATTTCGGCAAATATGATCCCATACTCAAACAACATATCTATCTTATCCAGCCCTGTTCCCTCATTTATCGATAATTGCCGCAGGACCTGCACAACCTGAGAAGGACTGTTGTTGCGAGGACAGCGAAGGTGGCATGTATAACAGTAAAAACAGTTCCAGATGGTTTCATCCCCGATGACGCTGCAATCATTTTCCATCACCCTCTTTACAATTTCCCGGGGATTATAGTCCGTAAACCGGGCCGCAGGACATGATGCGGTACAAGCTCCGCACTGAATACAGCGGTCAATCCCGATGGAATCGGATGTCCTGAGGCTTCTTTTCACGATCTCTGCAAGGGTTTCACATTCAGGAGTGTCATATCCGCTGAGTGTTCCTGTGGCCTTTTCACTCATTCTCCCACCTCCTCTTGCGAAAGGGTTGTGAGTGTACTTGCCAGTCCCCTGTAATTGGGAATATAAGCCTTCTTGAAATGAATACGTCCGCCCGGATCGCCCAGTTCCTCTTTCAGTTTCTGGAAGTTATCCAGTGCAAGTGAATAAACAGATTCTCCAATTGGGTCATCTGTGGGCTCCTCGACCATCAGTACTGCCCTGGCACCGGCTCCAAACGCCTGTTCGATCATGCTTTGTGTGACAATCGTAGTTGTTGGCACCCTTATGATCTTGGTATTTGCCGGATATGTTGCTGCGCTACTTCCTATGTTATCGGCTGTTGCATACGCGATGTTGCGGCTTAAGAATGCGAGCAGGTCCCCCTTTTCAAGTACACCTTCGATCTCCGCATGGATCTGTTCTTCTGTGTATCCTGCAATGCTGATGGCTTTTTGATCGCATAGTACTGTGCAGTATCCGCATCCATTGCAAACCAGTGGATTAATTGCCACATTACCATGGTCATTCATCGATATAGCATCAAAAGGACACTTCAAACACTCACCGCAGCCATCACATAATGATAGGTCAACCCGGGCGATCTCGGGGTCAAGTGTTATCGAGCCACCTGAAATAAAAGCACAGGTGCGTGCTGCCGCAAGTCCTGACTGGGCTATTGTGTCTGTAATGTCCTTTGGGGACTGGGCGGTGCCGCATACAAAGATGCCATCCCTGGAGGTATCGACAGGTTTTAGTTTTGAGTGTTTTTCCTTGATAAAACCGTCTTCTCCCAGCGTCACATTAAGTGTCTGGGCGATTTGCCTTGTACCTGTAGATGCTTCCATTGCTACCGAGAGAACTACAAGGTCAGCCGGGATCTCCCTTACTTTCTGGGTAAGGGTGTCCTCCACCTTCACAACAAGGCTTTTGTCGGGCTTTTCTATCACTTCAGCCGGACGTCCGCGCACAAAGGATACACCGAGATCCTGCGCTGCACGGTAGTAGTTCTCATACAGACCAAAGGCACGCATATCGATATAACAGATGGTGACCTCAACATCAGGATATTTTTTCTTAACCAGGCTTGCATGTTTGAGCGCCGCCATGCAGCAATAACGTGAGCAGTATCGGTTACCGGTTGGCTTTTCGTCCCTTGAACCTACGCACTGTATCATAACGATCCGCTGAGGCTTCGATAGGTTCGATGGACATGCGAGTTTTCCCTCTGTCGGACCGTTGACCCCGAATATCCTTGCAAGTTCCATCTGGGTCACTACATTCGCAAAGAGACCATAGCCATACTGTGGTTTTCTTGACGCATCAAATTCATCAAATCCTGTTGCTGCAATGATCGTACCAACATTGAGTTCGACGATTTCGTCCTTCTGGTCAAAATCAATTGCACCTACCTTACAGACATCCTGACACCTACTACAGGTACCGCCTGTTAAGTTGATACACTTTTCCGAATCTATGGAGTATATCTGTGGCACTGCCTGGGCAAAACTCAGGGATATAGCCTTTTTGTCCTTTACACCGCAGTTGAAATCGTTTTCTACAAAAACAGGACACACGTTGCTGCATCTACCGCAAGCCATGCAGTTATCGTTCACATACCTCGCCTTTTTGCGAACCCTTACCTTAAAGTTGCCGGCACTCCCGCTCACATTTTCAACTTCCGAACAGGACATCAGAGTGATGTTTGGATGCAAACCAACCTCGTTCATAAGCGGACTTAAGGAACACATGGCGCATTCTTCCTCAAGTTTTTCTGGCGAGAATATCTTGCCTATCTTTGCAGAATTTCCACCAATCGTGGCATTTCGTTCTACAAGATATGTATGGACCCCATTGTTTGCAAGATTTAGCGCCGCATCGATACCCGCAATCCCACCCCCTATGACCAGAGCGCTGGGATTGATAGGAATCTGTATTGGTTCCAGAGGTTTCGCGTTTTGCACACGCCTTACTTTGCCACGAACAAGCGAGATTGCTTTTTGTGTTACTGCGTCGATGTCATCAGAATGTGCCCATGAACATTGTTCGCGTATATTTGCAACCTCAAGCATTGCCGGATTTAGACCGGCGTCATCTACACATTTCTTGAACAACTTTTCGTGCTTTGCAGGCGTACATGCCCCGATAACGACCTTCTTAAGCGAGCATCTGGCAATGTTTTTTTTTATCAGGTTTTGTCCAAGGTTTGAGCAGAGGTATTCATGATCAAAAACAATGGTATTACTTGTGTTAATCGCCTGTTTTAGCGATTTAATGTCAACAGTATCAGAAATATTTCCACCACAGTGACAGATAAATACGCCAACCTGCTCATTCGACTGATTCATCAAATGATATCAGATAATGTTTGATATTTAAGATTAGCCCAATTGACCAAGTCTTTGGCCTAAACAGGACAATATTTGCACCATTGTGTCCAATTTGTATATCTAACAGAAAATCAAAGGAATCAAATCAAGAAGTAGAAACGACGTGAACGAAGAAGCAAAAAAAAACGATATTAGGAGATCAAAACACCCTTTTTTTCAGGCCTATCCGAAATATTATTGCACAAAATGATCATGAGAGGTGTTTTAGGCGTTCGATACTTTCAAACATTGATTTGCTTTGGGATAAAAAATCATCTTCAATGTTTTTTATAATATTATCCAGTTCAACAACCAGCCTGTATAATTTAATGGGTCGACCCTTGCCTTCGGTCTTCTTTTCTTCCCGGATGTTGATCCATTCAGATTCACTGAGATGACGCATTGCAATACTCACTTCGGGCTGTCTCAGTCCTGAGAGCATTTCAATTTCCCGGGACGTGACCTCTTCCCTGTTCGATAAACAGGCAAGTGCCATGGCAACTGGTCTACTTACATTCAATTTTCGGAGGAGTTCAGCCATCTCATACTCTTTTTCAGCCATTATAAGTACCTGTTCATCCCTCATATGATCACCAGATTAACACATTTTTTATAAGTTATATACCATCTTTTTACTTATAAGTTTTATGGGAAACGTATTATAAATACAGTGTTGATGTATATTCCATTTTTGATACACAAAGTGCACATTGATGATCAAAAATGAGGGGAATGATCAAAAAAATAAGAAGATGGTGGGCCCGCTGCGATTCGAACGCAGGACCTCACGGTTATCAGCCGTGCGCTCCACCAAGCTAAGCTACGGGCCCATTTGTGCTGTTTTTATGACGATTATACGTCATGCGTCTGACCAAATACGCATAAACATACTTTAACGTTGCGCTTTGAAGTAATTACTTAGCATTAATTATTGACAAGTCGGAGAACAAAACGACGAAATTAGCGATAACTTTATTTGAGATGGTGCCGAGTATGTCCAAAAATAATGGGCCGGTAGATCAGGGGAAGATCGCTACCTTGGCAATTGTGCCGCAAATATCTGCGGGACATCCAGATTGGTAGAGGCCTCGGGTTCAATTCCCGACCGGTCCACTAAACGTTTTTTCATGCACTATTACGTACAATGTACACGTTCTTTTGACATAACAAAACCAATCAAAATGTTTATAACATCCAATCCTATTTTCAAAGTGTGATGTAAATGGGAAAAGGAACATTACTTTTATTTCTGGTCGGTGTTATTCTGGTGAGTGGCTGCACAGATACGAATACCAGCAAAGGAACTGTGGATAGCGCAGTGGTTAAACAGGGCGACGATGTCAGGGTTGATTACATCGGGGAACTGGAAGATGGTACTGTTTTTGATACATCTAAAGAGGATGTTGCTGCTGAGGCAGGCTTATACGACCCAAATCGGGAATACAAACCACTTGAATTTACTGTTGGCGCTGGTCAGATGATCAAGGGATTTGACAGCGGTGTTGTTGGAATGGCTGTCGGGGAAGAGAAGACCGTCGTGATCCCGCCTGAAGAAGCGTATGGACCCTATCAAGAACAACTTATCAGAACCTTTCCAATCGAAGAGGTAGAGCAAGCAGGCATTACGCCGGTGGTCGGGACAGAACTTGATACCAGACAGGGACAGAAAGCCATTATAACAAATGTCAGTGAGACCGAGGTTGTGATCGATTTCAACCACATGCTTGCAGGGAAAACACTGGTCTTTAAAGTCACTCTCATTTCAATCGAGCAGGATTGAGAAGGAGTAGGATCTCAACAATGGAAAAAGAGGAGAAAATAGTAGTAGTGCTCCTTGTGATGGCAGTTGCGTCACTTTCCGTGGCATATGTCACATTTCTACCGGCTTACGACACAGGAAGCACTCAGAAATTGACCACCATGTCGGCAATCGGAGATGAGGTCTTTTTTGAAGGAACTGTTGTTGAAAAGCATCTTACTTCCACAGGAAACCATTTGCTTTTGGATATTGACTATGACTCACAGGTCATAAAAGTGTTCATTCCGGACAATGCCGGTTCAGATGATGTTAACAAAGCTGTAAGTGAAAATGACAGGTTACGCATTGTAGGAATTGTGGATGAGTATAAAGGCGACAGGGAAGTGGTGGTCAATAACAAAAATGATGTGACCGTATTATAAGTACCTGATAACGATTAGATCAATATTAACGTATAATCGGTAATAATATAAGCAAAAAACCCATCATAAGAGCTATGAAAGCGTGTATTATGTGTGGTGGGGAGGGCACAAGACTGCGCCCATTAACATTTGAACGGCCAAAGCCAAGCATTCCTATCCTGAACAAACCATCTGTTGTGCATTTGATCGAACATCTTGCAAAAGAGGGTTTTACCGACATTGTGGTAACACTCGGATACATGGCTGAAATGATAGAGATGCAACTGGGGGATGGACGCATGTTTGGGGTACATATCGAATATGTGTATGAGGATGAGAGATTAGGAACTGCAGGAGGCGTAAAAAACGCTGAAGAACTTCTCTGCAACGAGCCGTTCATTGTACTTGGCGGGGATCATGTACTGAACCTGAACCTTCGTGAGATGTACAGATTTCACATTATGGCCGATTCGCTGGTGACAATAGGATTGATATCGATCGATGACCCACGGGAATTTGGTATCGCCGACATGGATGTCAATAACCGGATACACCGCTTTTTGGAAAAACCCGGGCCAGGGGAGATATTCAGCAATCTTGCAAGCACGGGCATATACATGTGCGACCCTGAAATATTTGACTGGATCCCATCAAATACTAAATACGATTTTGCCAAAGATCTATTTCCCGCAATTCTGGCCAAAGAGAAAAAAATTAACGGTCTGCTTGTCTGCGGACGATGGACGGATGTAGGAAGTCCGGCAGCATACAGGCAGGCACAGCGCTGGATGCTTGAATCCCTTCCAGAAACTACGATTGGAGGACACTTCAAAACGAAAGATGCGCGTATCAAAGGTCCCCTGAGGGTGGAACATAATGTATCAATTGGTTCAAATTCAGCACTTGTAGGACCAATTGTTATCGGGGAAAACGTGACTATCGGAGATAACGTCTTGATCGGACCATACACCGTAATAAGTGCAAACTGCGTGATCAAGGACGATTCCAGAATCCTATCATCGTATATATTTAACGATGTGACCATCGGGGAGAACTCAAATGCATCAGGTTCAATTATAGATAAGAATACAGTGATCGGGAAAAATTGCAGTCTTGAAAATGGTACCGTAATAGGTCCAAAAGTAACTATTGGCGATAATGTAACAATACATTCAAATGTTAAGATCTGGCCAGAGATCACAATAAGAAAAGGTTCACGCGTCAATGAGAACCTTATTAATCCGGAATTGGATTTTCCAGACAACGGCTCTTAAAAATACATTTAATACCTAGATCATAATGATATGAACAAGTTTGGAAAATGGCTAACATTGTCTCTCATTATAAGCGTATTTTCAATCGTAGTAGTTCTTGCGCTTACAATAGATCCAACGACCATTGAGGCAATTCTGCACGTGAGATATGAATATATTTTTGCTGCGGCTGCTTTGCATGTATTTTCGTATGTGATATGGGGTATGCGAACAAAAACCATGTGCAAGTCCCTTGGTTATGAACTGGACTCCTTACGGTCTGTTGAAATTGTGATTTCCAGCACACTTGCCGCGGCAGTCACCCCTTCATCTGCAGGTGGTGAACCTTTAAGGATCCACCTGTTGCACCAGAACAGGATACCGATCGGGCGTGCGACTGCGGTAGTTATCGTCGAAAGGCTTTTGGATGCGATTTTACTATTGACTGCTGCACCTTTTGCATTGTACATATTTCGTGACATTCTGTCGGATTATCAATTCGATGCAGTATTCATTGTGTCAGATGTCTTTGTGATTTTAGTTCTTGTTTTGTTTCTGTACGGAATGTGGAAACCCGAACATACAAGAATAATGATGCATGCGGTAGTAGGCCGCATTGCACGTATATTGGGTAATAAAACAGACGCTACACTTTGCAACGTTCTCCATCGGGTTGATTCGGAACTTGAACATTTCCACGACAGTGTCTGGCTTTTTTTGACAGAAGGTCGAAGAGGACTTTTGTACGGCGTAGTATATACCCTGTTATTCTGGATTGTTGAGTATACCATGCTGCCGATGATCCTTATAGGACTTAATCAAAACCCACCCCTGGTTATCGTATTTGCAGCCCAGGTGCTGCTTTCCATCTTTATGGTCGTACCTGCAACCCCGGGTGCCAGCGGGGTGGCAGAATTTGGAGCTACACCCCTATTCTCGGTATTTGTGACCTCATCCCTGCTCGGAATTACAATAGTTGCATGGCGTGCACTCACGTTTTACATGAATATTATAGTTGGAAGTTTTGTAAGTGCCAGGATACTTAAGGATACTGAACTGATGAAAAAATTGATTGGATAGTATAAGGGGCAATAAAATAGGAGTTCATATCTTCAGATACTGGATCAACTCTTTTCCATTCTCAACCCTCGTTATTAGATCCTCCTCGTCTTCATAGGGTACCCCGCGAAGGATTTCTGCTGCCCTTTTTTTCCCTACACCGGGAAGTTCTTTGATCAATGAAAACGATGTGTTGTTTATTTCAAGGGGATATGGAATGCCAGTGATCGAGCGGTGACCGTGTCCTGTCACCGTTACATCTATGAATTTTCCAGTTGGAAGTTTTTCGGGGATACCAACAAGGATCGGATAAGAACCAAACTGGCGCCCGAAAGTTATATTGTCGCTGACCTCGCACATCACATCACGAAGCACAGTTCCTGTTGGTACAATTCTTCGAAGCATTGGCAGGTCGATGTCCCTTCGGACCATTTCCTTGTATTTCAAGAACTGTTTCTTGTGTTTTTTTACGAGTATGTCATTGCCATACATCATAGTTCCGGGAAATGCCATTACCTGCCTTATGTTTATGCGCCGAACAAGAAGACCCGACTCGAGTACTCGTTTCAGGAAATCATAGTTCATCTCAAAGGTTTTTTTGGTCTCACCGCGAAGACCGTGAACAAAATTCAAACCAGGTAAAAATTCCGGAAGCCCGTTTGTCCCGCGTGCTGCCCCAACATCGTTTATTAATTTGATAGCATCAAACACATCATCTGGCATTGCTTTGAGGTTGTTGGCAATGACCACACCTGGATCTGCACTTTCCATCCCGAGCGCAGCCACATCGCCCGGTGTATGAAATTTTATGATCGTTTTCATGATTTCGCGGCACCTGTCTGGAAATGTGGCAATTGTTGCCGGGTTTGCATTGTCCATGTGCAGAACACGTAACTCTGGTGCAGCATTACGGATGCCCCGGTAGAGCGATTCGATGACCCCAGGATTCGGCTCCGGAATGTCGCCTCCTTTGTCCGTAGCATGATAGGTAAACAGGTCTGGCTGCCGTCCGATCCTGAAGTATCTGGCACCTGCAGCATATAGCGCGCTTACTTCTGAGACCACATCCCGAACTGCACGATAATCGGATGCCCCGTAGAAAGGTTCGGTACAGAATGAACAGTGTTTTTTGCGTCCGCATCCACGGTAGGTTTCAAGTTCACACATGAGATGCGGGAAATCCGGATGCTGTTTGATTATGAATGTCCCTTTGACCGCCCAACGCGCGATCTCCCCCACGGTCCTGAAACGGTGTTCTACCTTTTCCGAATTGCAAAAATGAGATTTGCTCTGGAACAGATCATATACAAAAGCTTCCACATCACCCTTTGCCAGCACCACATCTTCCTCATCAATCCCAATTGTTGCAGCAGCTCTTCCACCTTCTTTACTGAATCCAAGGCGTATAGGTCCTCCGAGAACCTTTGTTCCTGATACAGCCTTGAAAATACTTTCAATTTCAGAGGGGGTGATCGGAGATGCACTCAGGTATTTACCGGGAACAGTTATACCTGCAATAACAATTACAATATCTGCACTCTCGATGATTTTTCTATTATCAACAGAAGCTGTGCGCAGCTGGTCAATTGTGATATAGAATATATTATCACATGAGATTTTACGTTCTCGAAGCGCACCTGCAAGGTATCTGGGATAAGGAGATATGTAGGGAGGTACACCAAGACATGCGGGTTCGTCCACATACCCATCTATGATTACGACTTTCATGTTGTGTGTTGTATGTTAGCTATTATATATTTTTATACCAGCTACTGGCATTGTAGGCCATACGTATGATTTAATATGAACCGGAATAAAAATTGTATGTCGTTGTATGAATGTTATGCAAAACTGCTTATTGTAGATGTCCGGACAAATGGGCACACCATTATTTATTGGTCTCCGGTGTTCCATATACATATATGTGTTCTATTATGAAAGTATACTTATATCTCTATTACATAGGTACTTTATTCATATAACGCATAAATGAGGCGATTTAATGAGAAGTGACAATATCAAAAAAGGACCTGAGCGTGCGCCACATCGCTCACTTCTGAAAGCTACTGGTATAACGGATTCGGAGATGAATAAACCGTTCATTGCAGTGGTTAATTCATGGAACGAAATAATTCCGGGCCACATACACCTTGATAAACTGGCACAAGCCGTAAAAGCAGGAATTAGAAATGCAGGGGGCGTTCCTTTTGAGTTCCACACCATTGGCGTTTGCGATGGAATAGCAATGGGTCACGAGGGCATGAAATACTCACTCCCAAGCCGTGAAGCGATCGAAGACACAATTGAACTCATGATACAGGCACACCAGTTCGATGGTATGGTCCTGATCTCGGCATGCGATAAGATCATACCAGGCCACCTGATGGCTGCAGGAAGACTCGACATACCTGCAATCGTAGTAACTGGAGGACCCATGCTTCCGGGTTTTGTTGGCGACGAATATCGGGACCTCATATCCGTCTTTGAAGGGGTGGGCGCATACCAGAGCGGTGCAATATCCGATTCCGAACTTAAGAAGATCGAGAATATGTCATGTAGCGGTGCTGGTTCGTGTGCCGGACTGTTTACAGCCAATACAATGGCATGCCTTACAGAAGCGCTCGGGTTGAGTCTCCCGGGTTGCGGAACTGCACATGCAGTGGATGCTAAAAAGATAAGGATTGCAAAAGAATCCGGAGAGCGGTTGGTCAGGATGGTGATAGAAGGACTGACACCAAGGCAGATCGTGACACAGGAATCCATTGAAAATGCGATCAAGGTTGATATGGCAATCGGCGGAAGTACCAATACAACCCTGCATTTACCAGCCATTGCACACGAATTTGGACTTGAACTTCCAATTGAACTATTTGACAGATTAAGCAAAACCACACCACACCTTGTGGCCCTGCGACCGGGTGGCAGTAATTTCATGATCGATTTCGATAGGGCAGGTGGCGTACAGGCAATTATCCAGCGTCTTGCACCAATACTGGCACTGGATGCAAGAACCGTTACAGGAAAAACGCTTGGTGAAAACCTTGAGAAACTAATTATAGAGAACCCAAAGACAAACAAAGAAATAATCTCAACACTGGAGAATCCTCTGCATCCTGATGGCGGCATTGCGATCCTTAAAGGAACACTTGCTCCGGAGGGTGCAGTGATAAAGCAATCCGCTGTTGACCCTAAGATGTTAGTGCACACGGGCCCAGCCCGCGTATACGACACTGAAGAGGACGCCATGAAGGGAATTATGAATAAGGAGATCAAAGCCGGTGATGTTGTTGTTATCCGTTATGAAGGTCCAAAAGGTGGACCTGGCATGAGAGAGATGCTAGCTGCAACATCTGCTATCGCGGGAATGGGGCTCATCGATTCGGTTGCATTGATCACTGATGGACGTTTCTCAGGAGGCACGCGGGGACCATGTATCGGACATGTGTGTCCGGAAGCTAGTGATAATGGACCAATTGCGCTTGTACAGGACGGGGACGAAATTGAGATAGACATACCAAAGAGAACATTGAACCTTAGCGTATCTGAGGAAGTGCTGAAAGAAAGACGTGCATCAATTACACACCCCTCAAAGGTTGTTGGAACAGGATACCTTGCACGATATCAAAGGTCGGTTGGTCCTGCAAGTAAAGGTGGAATTGTTAAATAGATAATATATAATATAACGTATATCATTAAATAGATGTGTATGTTGTTTGGTGGTATGCCCTCATCAAACCTTTTTTTCGTCGATAATCATTTAATGCAAGTAAGCATATTTTCCTACATAGGGGAAATGATATTATTCCAATGAGGATCAAGGTCGCAAACCAGGCCCGTTGTATCGGCTGTTATTCCTGCATGATGGCATGTGCAAGGACATATTACGATACGGTATCGTTAAGGAACAGTGCCATCGACATAAAGACAAGTGGGGGAATTGAGAGTGCATATGTTCCCATTGTATGCCATGCATGCAAAGACCCACCCTGCGCTCGTGCCTGCCCAACCGGAGCACTCACTAAACGAAAAGGAGGCGGAGTAGTACTCAACAAAGAACTATGCACAGGCTGTGGTCAGTGCATGGATGCATGCCTTGTAGGTGCGATACATTTGGACAGGGAAAGTAAAGCGATTGTTTGCCGACACTGTGGCATGTGTGCAAAATTCTGTCCACATGATGTCCTGGAAATGAGAAAAGTAGAGGACGAAAGCGAAGCAGAAACAGTACCTTCAAAGACAGCGGGTAAAGAGGAGGCATAGATGCCGGATAAAACCTTTGAAACTGATATATCAAATGTACTGTACATTAACCTTTCAAGTAAAACGTCAAAGGTAGTGAAGCGCCAGGAACTGTATGAAAGGTGTATCGGCGGGACAGGTGTTGCCACAGAACTGATGCTTGAAGAGTTCAAAGAAGGTACAGATGCCCTCTCGCCCGATGCCCCCATAATAATGGCAATTGGACCGCTATCCGG
>JAFGQV010000131.1 GCA_016935475.1 Methanosarcinaceae archaeon | reverse complement strand
TTCCGTAACCATGCAGACATATGGTATCATTTGAATGCAAAACCGATTATTTCTTACTCGTCAAATGCCGTGATAAACAAAGAAGGTGAAATTGAAAGAATAGATCATTGGGTGAACAAAATGTGGGAAATGGGTGGCGATATACATGCAAAAATCGAAGACAAACTCAAATTTCTCTATGAAAACGGTAGACCTGAACAGATTGGAATGTATCTTCGAAATCAAAACATTTTGGATAATTTATTTATGATCTTCTATAAGAAGAGAGGAGAATGTGAACCAAAACATGGGCATATGAAAGATACTGTCAAATTTGATATCAGAAGAATAAGAGTGGAGAGTAGAAAACTCTACTCTCTATTGAGTTTTGTAGCGTATCAACTATTAGTCCTTACAGAACTACAAAACGGATTCAAAAACAGAAACTCGTTTGGAAAGTTTTTTTAAGAAAATGTCGTCAAATTAGAAAAGGAGTTTTAGGAGCTAATTTGATATCCTCAATATCGAATTCATTTACTTCATTAACATAGAAATAATAGGTATTTGGATACGGATAGGAATTAAAGATTTCATCCATTCCCATAAAAGAATCATCGTACCACATTCCTCTAGTAATTTTACCATAAGTGCTTTCACTTGCCAGAGCAATACCACACATTGAAAGTAAAACCAATGCAACAGCTGTATTTATAAATAATATTCTAAACTTGCTTTTCATAGCGTACCACCCACCTTAATATTCAATCATAATTTTTGATTTAAAATTATGTTTTGTCGATGTTCTGTGTATTTCATTGATTAAGCATAACATATAAAAATTTCTATTTCTTTTTTAAAAAAAGAAACATATTTAAAAAGAAACTCATAAGTGATCGGTTAAGAGATGAATCAGGATATTTAGCATACATTTACAGAACATATTTAAAAATATGTGGATGAATAAATCGACTACATGGGGCAACTGATTTATTTAATTGATAATTTTTGCCGAGTTGCTTTTGTCCAAAAAAATTAGCAACAAGCCAATAAAACCTCTTAACCGATCACCAATGAATACCCCTTAAACTTAAAGACAATGTCCTCAAATCTCAGAAAAAAAGAAAACAGGTGCCCTTTATTTCACTTGTTCGTATGCCTTCAGGAAGTCGTCTCGCGAGATGTTTGCCTGTGTGCAGATTGTTCGCAAAGTTGAGCCTTTGATATGTGCATGACCCGGCATCGTCAGCGGGGTACGTGTGCCATCCGAATTATCCCGGACCATCGCAATGTGCTCTCGTTCCCGGACAAGGCGAAACCCCAGAAGTTCAAACGCCTTAATGACTCTCTGTTTTGGAGCGTCAACCGGAAATTTTGGCATCAGATAGCCACTCTGGCTTCAGCCACAAAGGCTTCAAGCACCGGTGACTCAACATCAAGAAGCTCCTGACCAAAAGTCTCGATATGGAAACGGATAGCAGACTTGACATCTGCTAACGCCTCCTCATACGTGTCCCCTTCACCGACAACAATGCCCTTCATGCCAAGCGGATAAGCCACATAGCCATCGGGAAGCTTCTCAACTACGATTTTGAATTGTTTGATCATAACATTCCACCAGCCAGCTCTAATGGTGCTTCGTTAATATAGTCTGGTTCAACTTTATATGTTATATATTTTTATATGTCATATATTAGTTTGGAAGCAATACTATTATAGTTAAGAACATAATTCTTTGACATTAATATCTCAACACCTTGCTTTCCGGACAATCATAATTTAACCACGGAGGACACAGAGGAACACAGAGCTTGTATCTGATTCTATTCTCTGTGTACTCTGTGACCTCTGTGGTTTATTAGGTACTACTGATTGGAAATAACAGGTATTAGTCAATATTGTTTGGTTTCTAACATATATCGATTTAAATTCCTACCCTGCGGTTGTCTGTCATTCACTCGACTACATACGTTACCTGAACAGACAGGGAAACCGTGGTCTCACCGGGCTCTATAATTGGTGCAGCAGCCCTTTCTTCACCAGCTGCTGCCGCAGCATAATACGTCCTTGGGTACCAGCCTTCACTTATGGAGGATGTTTTCACGCCGACAATTTTGACATCCAGACCATCTGCAAGCTGGTTGGCATTTAATGACGCATCATTTACCGCATCTGCCAGTAACTCCTGGCGATACTCCTTCTGTTTTTCCTGTGATACGGAAAAGGACACGCCTCCGATCTGGTTGGCACCGGCGGCAGCAGACCTGTCAATAATATCACCCAGCATATCCAGCATCTCTGTTGTAACCTGCACATTATTGGAAGCAGAGTAAGCTTCTATGGTCGGTACACCATCTCTGGAATAATTGTATACCGGATAGACGGAAAGGTAGGAAGTCTGGATGTCTTTGTCCGGCAGCCCGATATCCTTGAGTTCATTTATAACGGCATTCATCAATACCGCGTTCTCATCCGAAGCTTCCTTTGATGTCGGTGCCTGAACAACAACACCTATACTCAATGAAGCTGTATCAGGTGCTACACTTTTCTCTGCAGAACCTGAGACAACAATTGTATGCTCCTCTGTCTGTCCTGATATGGCAATTGGTCTTGAATATAATACAACTGCCATCAATACTATAGCTATCGAAAGAACAACGATAACAAGATGTAATTTATTGTTGGATGTTTCCGGTGTCAATCTAACCCCTCCTTTACTATAATAACCGATGCATATCGCTTTAATGTATGTTTCACGTTAGCAATATCCATCTAATTATTAATCATGCTAGTCAATGAACGTATAAAATATTTGTCTAAACTTCAAACCAAACTGAAGTTATCCCCTTCGACCACCCGATTCAAACCCGGCCCCATATTCGCAATGCTGAAATGGTAAGTTCTGTAGACACTATATGCCGGGCACAGCTCCGGGACCTGTATGTGCACCCCGGTTTTTCGAAAGAAAAACAATAGTATATAGTTTATTGTTAGACGTTTAAGCTGTCAGTTTAACCCCCTTACTACTGATAATGGATGTATATCACTTTATTACATTATAATCCTTATCCAGCCTGCTCGCCAGAGAAAACAACTTTTGGTGCATTGATGCCTTCTTTGCCGAACTCATTCCACGTTCTTCTGGTCACTTCGGATTTGAACTGGAACTCATACCGCAGGTCATACACATATGCTTTTGCTCTGAGGCGCTGATAGAATGGCGAATTCTCAAGAAGTATATCAAAAGGTCGTTTTTTAGATATGAAGACATATTTTGATGTGATAACAGCTTCTTTCAGAATCTTCATAGCCAGCTCGGTGTCCGAATCAGGGTCAATGAACAGGTCAATAACGACCATCATCTCAGGACTACCTGAATTAGCACTGGCTACCGCCTGGACGAAAATAAGATAATTCGGCACCGAAACGAGATTATCATCAGGAGTTACAAGTTTTGTAGCTCGTATTCCGATATCGGTAACTTCTCCGTATTGTTCTCCAATGCTGATCTTATCCCCTACCTGATAGGGTTTTTCAAATGTGATCACAATCCCTCCGACCATATCGGCAAAAACGTCCTTAAGTCCAAAGCCAATAGCTGCGCCCAGGAACCCGCCAAAAACAACGAGTTCTGTTGCGGATAGCTTCAGTACAGAAGCCAGAATGTAATAGATCGCCAGACCGTAGGCAGTAAGTTTCAATAACGGTATCACCATTTTCACCGTTATTCGATATTTTCCGGCTCGCTCTGAAAACCATATGAGGATAAATGTGGTAATGCGAACAAAGACCGTTGCTGCAACTAACACTAATATGACATCCAGCAGAATTGCAGAAGTGATCGGCTGTATGTCGGTCATCTACCACACCAGCCTTGCTTTTTTCAGGAAATCCACCGTACTGTACATACTTTCGGGTCTTATCGAATATTGACCATCTTTTATGTTTATCAGTTCCTGATTGGATAATTTGGAGAGCGTGTTGTCTATATGATGGTCAGAACCTGCAATTTCCTCAAGTTCTTCGCTGTTGATCGATTCCATTGACAGGATAATGTTCAGGATAAAAGCCTCGTTATAATCAAGATAGATGGTGCCTGAGAATTTTTTAATATAGCTCGGCTTGATAACAGGATATTCAAGGTTTTTTCCCCATACCACCAATGCAATTCCAGGATTTCCGTTTGAAATATCGCTGATAAGCTCGAAAATTATGTCCTCAGCCGTTATTTTTTCTTCTTTTTTCGGTAACAGTCTGGATCTGAGAAGGTTAAAGTGTATATCCACAAACGGGATCTCAATTGTTTTTTCCAGAGGTTTGATTGTGACGGGAATCCTGGAAAAATGAATGAATTTTACTTTGGTATCTTTAGATATTGCATCCTCAACAAACATCAGTTCATCTTTTTTGTATCTGGACATGATGAGTTCTTTCAGTACACCTTTATTGAGTGGGGGGAGTTTGATCTGGACCGGGAAATAATTACCAATGTTAATCGCCGCATCAAGATAATTCCAGGAATAGATGTTCCATGTAGTTATGAAAAGGTGATCAGGACCAGTTATTGATCTTAAGAAATCCTCCAGAACGTCGAACCCGCCGATCTTGCGCATGTAAAGCAGATGGCAATTATCGACTAAAACAATTTTTTCTAATGTTTCGGGGAACGCCGGAGCATTCTTATTTTTGATGATGGATGACAATGTTATTCTGGTTATCCTTTCATTGGGCATCTCTTCCATTGCATCGAGAAGTGTAGTCCTTCCTGCAAAAGGCTCTGATATGATGGCAATATTTGTCTTCTTACCCGATCCAAAATCGGCGATTGTCTTCTGGATATTTTCAATTTCACTGTTATATCCGATTACCCCATGGAGCGATGTAGTACCATTATCCATATGACTGCCGAACCCCACATTTTGCATATTGCAATTGATGTTGCAATTATGAAAAGATCCCAATCAATACATGTAACTGGACTTATTTTTACTTAACCCACTATTTTAGACTAAAAAAATTTCCTTCACCTGACGCCATTGCCGGTGATGGTGAACTCGCAGGTTTCGCCTTCAGGCTTTGAGCGGTGTTTCCATAATTTTGCACGCCGGGTTCCGTTGCCGGTGCGTTCGAGCTGGATAATGGTTTTTGAAATATGTTCGATACCGGCTCCGCCAATGGGTTTGAATGCGCCTGAGATCACATCAGTGTACACCTGGTTGGTGATCACCACCACGATACCGTGTTTGCGTGCGAGGCTGTGCAGGAACCCGATCTGGTTTGAAAGTTCACGCCTGGTTCTGATGCTTGATTCGTCGTTATCCAGTTCGAACCTGTAAAAAGAGGTTGCAGAATCCACGATAATAAGGCCGATGTTCTCACCGCTGAACTTTTCTATCTCCTTCACGTAAGCATACTGCTCCTCAAAACTATGGGGTTCGTAGATAATGATATGCTGGGCGATCTCTTTTGCATTGTCACCTGCGATCTGTCTGAAACGATCCGGTGAAATACCTTCGGTATCGACAAAGACGACTTTCCTGCCACTTTTGACGCATTCAACAGCAAGCTGTAGGCAGATATTGGTTTTTCCGCTGCCCGCTTCTCCGAATAGCTGGGTCACTATCCCACTCTCAAATCCCCCGCTCAGGAGTTTGTCAAGAGGCTGGCATCCAGATGGCAGTTGCGTGTTTATCGTGTACACCTCGTTTTCTGAATTAATCTGCTATAATAGGGTTTATGATATACATCTTTTGGCAAATTATATTATTATCGGATATGGTAACAAACAAAAAATTGTCGTACTCGTTTGTTATCAGATGTGTATACCATGAACAAATATTACATTCAAATGTGGCGTAAGAAAGCATTATTAACTCTTAAGCCGTACTTACGATTTACCTCCATTGGATAGCGGTGATGTTTAAAAAAACAAAATCAAGTGGCATGTTTTTATATTTTTTGCATGTCCACTTGTTCCACCCTTCAATTAATATATTAAAATAACATTATATTTAAAACGGAAGTGATAATCATGCCTGAAATCATAGTTTATTCAACTCAAATGTGCCCGAAATGCGATCTGCTGAAAAAGGTACTGAAATCCAGTAATGTATCCTTCAAAGAGTCAGACATGGCTACACCGGAATCACTGACAGAACTGCGGATAAATGGAGTATTTACAGTAACTGCTCCGGTTTTACAGATCGATGACACCTTCCTGACATACGAGGAACTGTTCACTGGAGAGAATGTAAACCTTGACGCAATTAGCAGTATAATATAAAAGGGGAGAAGCCAGATGAAAAAAGGCGATACTGATCCATCTACAAAACATAATTCAGTGCAGGCAAGCAGCATACGCGAATTGTTTGGCAGCGGGCTCGCGGGCACAGAACACCATGCGGTGCAAAGAACCCTTGACGGCCAATATATTCCCATCATGCCCAAGGTGCGCACCACGGACGGGCACATGGTTGACTGGGACCGCAATGTTGTCGTTAACCAGCTTTTGAAAGAAACCAAGCTCAGCGAACAGTTCTACGACAAACCGGCAATTACAAAAGAAGAGGCTCAGGATGTCGCCAAGGAAACGGAGCGGCGTATCAAGGCAATGAACATCAAGTTCCTTTCGGGTCCGCTTGTCCGGGAGATCGTCAACATCGTCCTGCTTGAGCGCGGACATGTGGAATGGCGGAACATCTCAACACGCGTTGGAACTCCGGTATATGATGCCTATGAAATAGATATAGGTACGGGATTTGAGGCGAAGGACAATGCCAACCTTCAGGAGAATGCCGAAACTTCCCACAAGAAAAAGGCAGATAAGATTTCCAAGGAACAGTACCTGTTGCTCCTTCCTCCAAAACTTGCAGACCTTCACTTAAATGGTGACATCCATATCCATGATCTTGAATACCTTGGGACCCGTGCCTTCTGCCAGGACTGGGACCTGCGATATTTCTTATATTACGGGCTGATGCCTGACGGCTCAGGAACAAAAGCAAGTGTGGCAGGACCGGCAAAGAATGCAGAGGTTGCTATCCTGCATGCAGTAAAGGCTCTTGGAAGTGCGCAGACGAACTTTGCAGGTGGACAGGGTTTCTATAATTTTCTTACGTTTATAGCTCCATACTTTGAGGGGCTGGAGTATCTTGAGATCGAGCAGCTTATGCAGATGTTCGTGTACGAGATGACACAGATGATGGTAGCTCGCGGCGGACAACTGGTTTTCTCGTCGGTGCAGCTGTCCCCGGGTGTGCCAAAACTGTGGAAAGATAAACCCGTGGTTTACAAAGGACGTGTGTGGAATGGGGAACATGCACCTCTTCGCACCTATGGTGAGTTTGAGCGGGAGGTCAGGCTCGGGTTCAAGGCTCTTATGAATGTGATGATGCAGGGCGATTACTGGGGCAAGCCTTTCAATTTCCCGAAACCCGAAATATCCATCGAGCCCGACTTTATGCAGGAAGATGAGAATTTCAACCGCGCATATCCCGAACTACCAACCTATGATGAAATATATACCATGGCATTCGAACTTGCTGCAAAGTACGGAACTCCTTATTTTGACAACCAGTTGCCTTCCTACAGGGGTGCAGGAGAGGGGATATCGTGCTACCAGTGCTGTGCTTACCAGTTCTCCGCCACTCTTGAAGATGATTCCAATTTTGAAAATAAACTTTATTTTAAGAATGGAATGCATTTTTCAATGGGTGCCTGGCAGGTTGTTTCCCTTAACTGCCCTAGGGCTGCCTACAGGGCAAAAGGGGACGATGGGCAACTATTTTCAGAACTAAAACACCTGATGGACCAGACAGTTCTTGCATTCAAGACCAAGCGTTACTGGATGGATAATATCATCAAGAACGGCAGGATGCCCTTTGCAACACAGCAACCAAAGGACCCGGTTACAGGTGAGCATGGTACCATTGCAGTGGACCTGAGCTCTCTTGTGTATACCATCGGGGTTATCGGTATCAATGAGATGGTCCAGCATCATACAGGTGCACAGATGCATGAATCCAGGGATGCGTTCAAACTGGCGGTACGGACAATGACCGAAATGGACATGTATTGTAAGGAGTTGAGTCAAAAACACGGTATGGAGATCGCTCTTGCCAGGACACCGGCTGAGACCACCTGCCAGAGATTTGCGGTATCTGACCTTCTGCATGCAGAGTATGCAGACTATGCTGAAAAGGTCATAAAAGGCGATATGGAGACTGCAAAGAAGGAGTTGCGGAATACACGCGACCTTCCTGTTTACTATACCAACGGAACCCATGTCCCTCCTGGAGCAAACGTCTCGCTTATTGACAGGATCAATGTCGAACATACATTTTTCCCTATCGTTGACGGTGGGAACATACTCCATATCTGGATGGGAGAAGGTTCACCTGACCCGCGTGGTTTGAAGGACTTTGCCATGAGGATCGCAAGGAACACGCAGGTGGGATACTTTGCATTCACCAAGGACATGACAGTATGCATGAATGATTACCATGTGGCATCCGGACTGAAGGAAAAGTGTCCGAACTGTGGCTCCACAAATGTCGAGCATCTCTCAAGGGTCACGGGCTATATCCAGGCAGTGGATGGCTGGAATGCGGCAAAGAAGCAGGAACTTGCAGACCGCATGCGGTACAGTGTAGCGGATATGATGTAAGAAGTGATCGGTTGAAGTTAAATTATGGGGGAGCCATTCCAATATCTACTGTGGACTGGCACGGGAAGGTCTCGATCACTCTTTTTCTGGGAGGATGCCCGCTAAGGTGTCCATATTGCCAGAATTACAGGATACTGTCTGAACCCAACATCGTGGATGCTGCTGAGGTGGAAAAGGAGATCAAAAAATCAAAGCTTTTTGTAAGCAGTATTGTCTTTTCAGGTGGCGAGCCTCTTATGCAGGCATCCGCTCTTAAACACCTTGCCAGGTTTGCAAAAGAGAACGGCTTGCTTGTCGGGATACACACCAATGGGTTTTATCCGGAGCATGTGGCAGAACTCATAAAATTGGGGCTGGTCGATAAGTACTTTGTTGATGTGAAGGCTCTCCCGGATGACCCTGTCATGTATGCTAAAGTTGTCGGGTCCGGCGAGTATGATGCTGTAACAGCTGGTCCGGAAGAGATCGTGGAAAGAGTGACTGAAACCATTGATATTATCGCAAAAAGTGGAACCGAGCTGGAGATCAGGACCACTGTGATACCGGGTCTAATTGGAAGTCCTGATGAGATATCAGGCATTGCCAGATGGGTATCCAGGCACCTTAAGGACAAGGATGTGGCATATGTTATCCAGCAGGGATTGCCAGAACATTCCATGAGGGAAAGTTTGAGGGAGGTTCTGCCGTTTGACAGGAACGAGATGCTTAAACTTGCCGGGTGTGCCCATAAGTTCTGGGACAATGTCTGGATCAGGACAAAAGATCGGGGGAATGAGAGGGTTTAACTTCAGTTTGGTTTGAAGCTTAAACAAATATTTTATACGTTCGTTGAGTAGCATTAACTAATAATTAGATGGAGAGTGCTAACATGAAACGGACATATCAGGTATTCATTTTGATCATGGTTATGCTGGGGGTACTGGCATCAGGATGTTTTGGTGAAAGAACTGCTTATGTGCAGGCGCCGGACGAGGTGGTACAGGATTCTGCATATGATTTGAAAGGCGAAGGTGCATATCCACGTGAAGAATACGACAATGAGTATCCATCGGAACCCGGGTCAACTGTGGATTCGCATACTGGTGAGACTGAGAGCGCTGAGTTCAGAAAGATAATCACAACCTCTGACCTGACGATAGAGGTGGATGATGCAACCTCAGCAGTGGAAGCAATTAGCAAACTGGCACAGGAGGCAGGAGGTTTTGTTTCGGGTTCATCGGTGTATGATAATTATTATAACGAAAATACGCGCAAGAGTGGCTATATCACAATTCGCGTACCCCAGTCCGGGTTCACCTCGGTTCTGGAGAAGATCGAGTTACTGGGCAGTGTTACATCAAAGAGCACAAGCGGCAGGGATGTCACCGAAGAATATATTGACCTCAGCGCGCGTCTTGCCAATCTCGAGCGACAGGAAGTGCGTCTTCTGGAAATATTGAATATGACAGCTACGGTTGAGGAAGTGCTGAGTGTTGAGAAGGAACTGGAACGCGTCAGGGGAGAGATTGAAAGCCTGACCGGCAGGCTTAACTATCTCAATGACAGGGTTGACTTCTCGACCATCAATGTCCATGTCGCTGAGCCGAGACCGATAACACATGCATGGGGGCTGCGGGATGCACTTTCTGATTCTGTGCAGGGTTTTATTTCCACAGTGAATGCAATGATCGTGTTAATCGGGTATATACTTCCGATTTTGATCTTTTTGACTGTTGTGGGAGGTATCACCATATTTATAAAGAAAAGGGTGTACAGATAAACATACACCCTTTGATAAAAACGTGGATACCATGAAACTTGCAGTGATAGAAGGCGACGGGATTGGAAAAGAGGTTATATCCTCGGCAGTGAAGGTACTTGACGCACTTTCCCTTCCGATCGAAAAAGTGCCACTTGAGATTGGGTTGGGCAAATGGGAAAAAAGTGGTGCTGCGATCACAGACGAAGATATGGACATATTAAAAGAATGTGACTGTATCCTTTTTGGTGCAGTGACAACACCACC
>JAFGQV010000130.1 GCA_016935475.1 Methanosarcinaceae archaeon | reverse complement strand
CATCTCTTCCACAGAATCAGCGCGTATGACACCACTCTGCCGGAAAGCGGCGTTGTAGGCTTCATCAGAACCTGCCAGTGTACCTGTATGGGATGAAACTGCCCTTGAACCTACTGCTGTCCTACCGGACTTGACCATGATTATTGGCTTGTTCCTGGAAACGCTGCGCGCAGTTTCAATGAATTCCTGACCGTTCTTGACACCTTCAAGGTAGGCAACGATCACAGCTGTAGATCCGTCATCTGCGAACACCTGAAGAAAATCATTCTCTGCAAGGTCTGCTTTGTTGCCAAGGCTTACGAATTTTGAAAAACCTACGGATCTCGCATCTGCCCAGTCAAGTGTGGCTGTACAGATTGCGCCTGACTGCGACATCAATGCTATATTTCCTTTGTGTGCCATGGATGCAGCAAAGGACGCATTCAGGTTCGAGTTTGTATCTATGATGCCAAGACAATTGGGACCAACCATCCTGATGCCGTATTTCTTTGCAACCTCAACAGTCATGCGTTCAAGTTTTGCTCCTTCGGCACCGGATTCCTTAAATCCTGCCGAGATCACCACAACATTCCTGACACTGGCATGCCCGCAATCCTCCATCACATCCGGGATAAACTGTGCAGGCACAACGATCACTGCAAGGTCAATTCCATTATCAGATGGAACATCCAGAATAGAGGGGTAGCATGGCAGACCCAGTATTTCATCTGCTTTCGGATTTATGGGTATAATCTGCCCTTTAAAATCATTAATCAGGTTTTCGACTACTGCACGCCCGACCTTTCCTTTAGTCCGAGATGCCCCTATTATCGCAACGATATCCGGGTTGAACATTTCCTCAAGCATGATTATCCTGATGACCCTCTCGTATTTATTAAATGATGGGATTATAGATAAATATTAGGGAAGATAGGGATGAGAAAAGTTGCAGCAGGTGGACGCTCTTTTACTTATAATGGTCTCGAGTAGCCAGGATCATAATTTACACACAATCTCAATACACAATCCAAAAACTAATATCCGGATAATTCATACTGGCAGTAGTGATCTTTATGAGGATATTAGGGATATCAGGCAGTCCGGCAGCGGGCGGGAACAATGAAAAGATGATCGATGCGGCATTAAATGTTGCAACTAAAAGAGGGTTTGAGACCGAGAGGATATTCCTTTCATCGTCAAAGGTCGCACCATGTAACGCATGCGGTGCATGTGGTCGTGGTGAGAAGTGTTCGATCCGGGATAGCATGGATGATGTTTACCAGAAATTAACCGATGCCGATGCCATCATCGTCTCATCACCGGTTTATTTCGGGAGCGTGACCGCACAGCTCAAGGCATTGTTTGACAGAAGCGTGCTGCTTCGGCGGCAGGGATTCGCAATGAAGAACAAGGTAGGAGCAGCCATGGCAATCGGAGGTTCACGTAACGGGGGACAGGAAAAGACCATCCAGACCATCCATGACTGGATGCACATACACGGAATGATCGTGGTTGGGGATGGGGCGCACTTTGGCGGCATTGTGCAAAAACCCATGGACACGGATGACGAGGGAATGCAGACCGTCAGGGATACGATCGGAAATCTGTGCGATGTTCTTGAGTTGATGGGATAGGTTATGCTGCCAGCGAGAACGCTCACATTTTCCTTTTTTACAATCTAATATTTTACATGTTTACCGAGTGTAGCGAATGCATTTATTACGTACAAATTTAAGTTCATTCCCTTTCATCAACTCCTTTCGTCAACTCAAAAAGTATATCAATAATGTGCCAATTAACGTTGTTTCGTATTATTTTTAACTCGAGATGACCATATTTGCAGGAAAAAACCCTATGCAAGAGAATATTAGATAAGCCCCATCACTGGATAACAACCGAATCCACCATCTCGAATTCCCTTGCAGTTCTCATCGGGATCCTAACAGGTCTTGTGATCGTCATATACGACCGTTTACTGGTAGCCAGTAACCATTTTTTCTTCGGGTCCGTAGCCGGTCATCCGCATTACTATGTGATATTCCTGCCAGCATTTGGAGGGCTGCTGGTGGGGATAATTACCTACCTGTTTGTAAAAAGAAAGCGCTCTGACGTCGAAGAGGTCATTGAGGCAAGTACACTTCACGGTGGCAAGCTTCGAGTCCGCAAAGCTTTTTTGGAAGTACTTCTCTCGGTCATCTCCATTGGTTCTGGTGGTTCAGTGGGCAAGGAAGTCCCCGGGGTCCTTGCGGGTGCTGGCGTAGGTTCTGCTATTGCACAGACGTTCAAGGCATCCGGGAACCGGCTGAAGGTTCTGCTTGGCTGCGGTGCATCCGGTGGGATCGCAGCGGCTTTCAATGCCCCTCTTGCAGGTGTTGTTTTTGTGGTAGAGGTGATATTCGGTGAACTTGAAACAAAGACGTTCATCCCCATCGTCATCTCAGCCGTTTTTGCAACCCTTGTATCGAATTTCATTTTTGGTATCAAACCGATCGAGATCACCTACGGACTTGTCAGCCCTTTCAATGAATCACTACTCTATCTCGTCCTTGGGATTCTCGCAGGTATCGTTTCAGTATTGATAATCCGTTTGCTATTCCTGTCACGTGATCTTTTTGAGAGTATCTCGGTTCATCCGGTTCTCAAACCCGCATTGGGTGGACTTGGTGTTGGTATCATCGGGTTCTTTTACCCCCAGATATTTGGCATGGGATACGACGTAATATCGGATGTACTGGCAAACAAGTTCGCACTCAACCTTTTGCTGGTGTTGCTGCTGCTTAAGGTCATTGCATTCTCCCTGACCCTTGGTTCCGGTGGGGCAGGTGGTTCCATCGTTCCTTCTCTTTTCACAGGCGCAATGCTTGGAGGTGCCTTTGGCACGGTTGTACACACCGTTCTACCCAACGTTACATCAGAACCCGGCGCATATGCACTGGTGGGGATGGGTGCGGTGTTCACTGGCACTGCCCGGGCTCCACTGACCGCGATACTGATACTCTTTGAGCTAACAAGGGATTACAATCTCATACTACCTCTTATGTTTGCATGCGTGATCAGCAATGTTGTATCCAGTTCGCTGCATCCCCAGTCCATTTTCACGGAAGGGTTGAAGCGTCGTGGCTTTACCATCAGAAAAGGGCACGAGGTGGATATCATGGAATCCATGTTTGTCAGGGATGTCATGGAAAGGGATGTGCAGACCATTTCAGAAGATGAAAGCACAGGCACGCTTGTCTCGCTAATACAGACAAGCCGGCATGCGGGATTCCCTGTTCTTGACGCAGAGAAAAGGCTCATCGGTATCGTTACGCTTCAGGACATGCGGGACAAGGTAAAGTACGGGGAACTTGATCGGAAGGTGGGAGATATCGCAAGCAAGGACCTTATTGTGGCCTACCCTGACGAATCACTGGACATTGTTCTAAAACGGTTTGCCCTGCGTGACATTGGTCGTCTGCCAGTGATCTCAAGGACGGGCGAAAACAAACTTTTAGGTGTGATCACACGCAGCGACATTGTCAAGTCATACAACAAGAAGATCGTCAGCAAGGTCCATGAGAAAATGGAAGAAGAATAAAGGAACCTGTCTGCCTGTTATTTTGCATTCGTTGCAAAATTAGACACCCATTCAGGTTTTTGGGGCGGGTTCGTTGAGAGCATGTCCCTCCATGCCTCATCGGTAAGCCGGTCATCCATTGGATGCTTGAACTCATAGTAGCTCATAACCGGACCAGCACCGATCAGTATCCTTCCGTCCGGGAGCCTGTATGCAACAGTGACCAGGTCAACATATCCAACGCCTTCCTCAAGGACCTGCCCGGTATTGCCATCGGTATGCACATCAGCGATGATCGTTGTCTTCTTTGCCTTATCATCGACATCCGCAATGACGTCACTAAGACTGTCACCGAAATTCTCTATGAAATCATAATCATCCTGGCTCAGTTCCTGGTTCTCAAGTTCCCTTGAGGAGATATCTACAAGCCGCTCAAGTATCGTTTCAAGTTTATCGAGCCTGTACTTTGCAGAATCATCCAGTACGTCCATCTCGCTTAAGCCGCTGTTTGTCATCCTTGTCAATGCCAGCAGCCTGTTATAGAATTCAGGCACAGGTTCAACGTATCCCACAACCGGTTTTTCCTCAGTTGGCATAAATGCCGTCTCTCCCACGGTATAACTCTGTTTGGCATAAAGGATGGTGTCATGCCGCAGTTCTGTCCATGATGCAAGGGATGTGGTCAGTTCCTTGTCCTTCCATGCATCGGTCTGCATGAATGTCGGATATCCCTCGCCATGATCATTCAAGAGGGGTTGTAATGCAAAAAGCCATGACCAGTACAGGTTCCTGTTCCAGTCCGCAGCATCAAAGGAACTGAATTCATTTTCCAGTTTCCCGTACTGGTAGGAATAGTTCTTGTAATTGGAATCATCCAGTTCGTCCAGCAGCACCCTTGACCGTTCTGACCCGAGCAGTGCCATGGCGTCCAGTCCGCGTGGAAATCCCCGGATCGGTCTTCCAGCACCCGAGATGACCAGAGTAAATGGCTGTTCTTCACCCTGGTAGACATCAGTGTAGGCTCCCACAAGATTCGAGAACATATAGGAATCAGGAATGAACCTCTGCCCCATCAGCCGGAACCCCTTGGTGTTCTCAAGGCACTGGTCCGCCTGATCAGGTGTAAACGGCGGTGATATCACACAGTCTCCGGTACCTCCGTATATTTCCGGAGACCTGTACTCTGCCAGTTTTGCCTTCAATTCCCCGATGTTCTCTTGATCCAGGTCAGCCGGCTGGAACGCATCTCGAAAGACCGAATCCAATGCCTCCATATACTCGTATGGTCCGAGGTCATCGGACAATCCTACATAGAAGGCTGTTACCGAATATATGCGGTCCCAACTGTCCATGAGTTCCTGATTTGCGTCAAATTCGGATGCTATCAGGGCTGCACCCGTGGTCTGTATCCTTGCATCCTCTGTGGAGATGAAAGCCTCTTCATTATATGGGTCGGTTGATCCGGGGGCAATTTCATCCGAACCCTTAAGCAGCATGCTCATTCTTCCATACCACATGAACGCCCTGAAATAGTTCTTTAATTTCTCTGACCTCGTATAGTGACCTCTGGGAACGTACTGGGAGTAGTCCTCATCATAAATAAAGATCGGGGATGCCGAGAATCCGGAATGCCCTTCTATCAGTCCGAGTTCCCTGTCGACATCATCTTTAACAAAAGAGGGTACGTCAAAAGTATACTTTTCCATATCATCTTTCTTAAAATCGCCCTCGTTGCATTCCCATTCATACTCGCTCTGGCAGACCTGTTCAGGCTGCGGCTTGAGCAGGCTCAGTCCAACTGAGAAGTATGCGACATTCCGCTTTGCAGCTTCTTTCAGTTCACCATCGCTGTTCTCATAGGTTGTGACGGAATCTTCCAGCAGGGTCTCACTGATTTCCCATATGGCGTCATAGAACTCCCTTTCCTCGATCTGTCGCAGTGTTTCATCGAACTGGATGTGGTACAGGTGCAACAGCGAATCCGATGTGATGAAGATGGGCACTTCGTTATCCTTCAGTGTTACATACAGGCTTGTAATGTCCTCTTCCTGCTCATCGAAGGGATTGGCGATTACCACAAAACCGTTCTCTAAAAGCAATTCCTGAGCCTTTTCATTGAGAGGGATCACACTGGAATACGACTCATAATTTGATATCCGGTCGGTCTCTAAAGGCAGATCGTATTGGGGCGACCTGAGAGTAACATCCAGTGGCTCTAATGAGTAATACCGGACAAAGTTCAGTTCCTCTCCCGTAACACCGGAGAGATCAACAGCTTCGGTTACGAGTTTCCCTTCCTGGGTCGGTTCCTGAGGCTCCGGTTCAATACATCCGCAGGTAATTATTGCTATAATTAGAAGTACCACTAACCCACACTTCATAGTAATCCAATTGTCAATACTTTGGTATAAACGTTTTGATATGGCAGCACCACACTCCTTGTCAACGAGAGCGGTCTTGAGGTCGAGCGCAACGAGTACTTCCCATACGGCGACGTCCTCTCTGGCGGTCTGGAGAAATACGGGCTTAGGGGGGAACTCACAACCGATGTGTCAGACTATTGTATCGCAACACCTTGCTTTTCAGACAATTAAAATTAAACCACAGAGGACGCAGAGTAACACAGAGCTTGTATCTGATTTTACTCTCTGTGTCCTCTGTGGTTTATTAATCATCACTGATTGGAAATAACATGTTATCGGTCAATATTTGATCCTTGACAGTTAGGTTTATCAAAATCTTCGAACATTTGTTAATGGGGGTACATGTGGTAAAATTCTCAAGACGATTGATTTCCGTCATTATTGTACTTGTTATCGTACTGGCAATCGCTTCTCTGTGGGTATACTTTCTTTCAGACCGGATGAGCGACCTGCCAGCAGCGGATATTCAAACAGGGAAAAAGGATAATTTTTCGGGCGAGATACCTCTCGCTGCGTCTGTAGCTAAGGGACTTGAGATCCCGTGGTCACTTGATTTCCTGCCGGATGGCAGTATTATTTTCACGGAAAGACCCGGCAGGGTGAAGCTGATAAGTGCAGGGGAAGGGACGGAACCGGAAACCCTGCTGACCATTAATGAGGTGGAACACGTCGGAGAGGGGGGGGGTTACTTGGTATTGAATTGCATCCGGACTTTGCCAGCAACGGTTTCGTCTATGTATATTATACCTATGGAAAGGATGGCGACCTTGCCAACAAAGTAGTGAGATTCACAAAAGAGGATAAAAATCTGGTTGAGCCTTTAACGATCATCGAAGGTATTCCGGGTTTCTCGATCCATAACGGAGGACGGATCAAGTTCGGACCGGATGGTCTCCTGTACATAACCGCCGGCGATGCATCCATCAGCAGTCTTGCTCAGGACACGAACTCCCTTGCAGGCAAGATACTGCGCTTGAACGATGACGGGACTATTCCCGGATCCAATCCGTTTCCGGATTCGCCTGTTTATTCTTATGGTCACCGGAACCCACAGGGGCTTGCCTGGGATGAGGAGGGGCGACTGTTTGCGACCGAACATGGTTCCAGCGCCAGGGACGAGGTGAACATCATCGAGGCAGGAAAGAACTACGGCTGGCCGACGGTCCGTGGTGAGGAAACTGCTGACGGTCTTGAAAATCCACTGATCCATAGTGGAGATGATACCTGGGCTCCCTCGGGTCTAGCCTATCTGGATGGTTCATTATACTTTGGGGGGCTGCGGGGACAGAGCCTCTATGAGGTTCCACTGGATGGGGAAACCATAACCATCAACCGTCATTTACAGGGGAACTTCGGCAGGTTACGTGATGTTGTGGTCGGACCGGACGGGTTCCTGTACATCCTCACGAACAACCGGGATGGCAGGGGGATCCCATCTGCAGAAGATGACCAGATCATCAGGATAGATCCAGAAAAACTGTAATTCTCAGTGACACTGTAATGCACTGTGGAATTCAACAAAAAACACTATTCAACAATGCGTCCCAGGAAATAACCCGGCGTGGTATCAGTGATCTTTACTTTGCACCACTGACCCGGTGAGAGTTCGCATTCTTGTATCACCACTGGTTTGTAGGAAGCAGTACGCGCCATTACACCCTTCACCTTCGCCGTTTTTGAGACGAACACTTCGCCTTGCCAGCCGATCGTCGGTTCTTTTGATCCGAGTTTTACGATCTGACAAACCCGGTGTAGTTCATTTGAACGTTTCGCAACGATCCTTGAGTCGATATTGCGGTATTCAAGGGCTTTCGTGTGTGGACGCGGGGTGTAGCGTGAAATGTTAACCTTAGCAGGTTTGTATTTTTGGACCCATTCGACACTTTTATCAAAATCGCTTTCGGTCTCGCCGGGGAAGCCCACGATGATGTCTGTGAACAGCGTAAGATCCGGAAAGGCAGTTCTGAACCTTGAGATGATATCATCCACATCTGACATCGAATAAAAACGGTCCATGCGCTTTACAACATCTTCTGATGCTGATTGTATCGGAAGATGCAGAAGTTTGTATACCTTGTCGTTCCCGAATGCTTTTATAATGTCATCAAGGATAGGTAACATCGAGAACGGGTTCATCATGCCGACCCGCACCATGAAGTTACCCGGGATGGAGTTTATCATTTCCAGCAGTTCCGGCAATCTGACCCCGATGTCCATTCCATACTGCCCGTCATCCTGTGAGGTCAACCATATCTCACCGCAACCTTCTGAAACTGCGGTCCGGATGTCCTCAACGATCAATTCCGGGTCAAATGAGATAAGCTGACCACGTGCTTCCCTTACAATACAGTAAGCACAACCATAATTGCATCCCTGTGATATCTGGCAGATATGGATATTAGGATTTAAGCGGATCCGGCAGGTGTTCAAAAATCCGCTGGGATCGGATGTGATAATCTCAAAACGCTCTGCGGGGTCTCCGGGGAATTCTTCCCTGCTGCAATTTTCAATGAAGTCCAGTATCTCGCCGATCCTTGATATCGAATTAACACCAAGGATATGTGCAGCCGGGTTGTTTTGCAGTATGTCATTCAGCTGGACCTGGGGCATACAGCCTGCAACTATTAATTTCATTCCGTTTTTCCCCAGCCTGTTAATCTCATGCAGTATCTTCTGTTCGGTGGTGGCTTTCACTGTACAGGTGTTGAGAACCACAACCTCTGCATGTTGCTTATCAACCAGTTCATGCCCCATCTCCTGAATTGTTCCCATCATGGTCTCTGATGAGGCCTGGTTGGCAGAGCAGCCATAGGTAGCAACATGTACTTTCATTTTGCGGAACGATGTATATCAGATATTATATGTTTTTTGGACACACACGGTGCTATTGATCCAGTGCTTCATCAGCATTACAGGTAAAGAGGTGTGTTCTCTTTGTCGCGGACGTATATGGTATCCGTGAACTGGACGACACCGGAACTTCCCATTGAGATGCTGTGGATCCTGGCATCCCCGCCACCAAAGAGATTTGCTTCTCTTAAAAGCTGTCCCGGGGTTATGCCGGTTGCTGAAAATATCACATCTTTGCCAGGCGCCAGCTTATTGATGTCAAGGACATCGTTCATGTTATCCTCGGTGATACCCATGGTTCTTAGCCGTGGCATCTTTTCTTCTATCTCCCGGGCGATCATCTCTTCTGATTCACCGTTTGCCACGGTTGGAAGCACAAGCCTTGCCACTATATCTCCACCAAGGATTTTTATTGCAGCAGCAGTCAGTACAGCTTCGCCTGAGCCGCCGGCTCCCATGACGATATGTATGCCTGAACCGCGAATAGCAGTCGCAATACCTGGCATCAGGTCACCGTCAGTGACCAGCCTGACCCTTGCACCAGCTTCACGTATCTCTTTTATTTTCTGCTGGTGTCTGGGCCTGTCCAGTATCACAACTACAATTTCATCAATACTCCTTTTAAGTGCTTTTGCCACTATCTGAAGATTGTGTACAACTGGTGCATCGAGATCGATCCTTTCATCAGGGTGGTTTTTCTCATATCGTATTACATCCGGACCTACAACGATCTTATCCATATACACATCCGGTCCATGAAATAGTCCTCCTGGTTCGGACATTGCCATTACGGAAATGGAACCCGGGACACCGTCGGCTGTCAGGTTCGTACCCTCAAGAGGATCAACCGCAATATCCACCACGATGTCGCCTTTACATGTTCCAAGCTCTTCTCCGATGAACAGCATGGGTGCTTCATCACGCTCGCCTTCCCCGATCTTTATCACACCTTTCATGTCAAGGGAGTTCAGCATCCTGCGCATTGCCTCCACAGCAACATGGTCCGCAAGCATCTTGTCCCCCCGTCCCATCTGGTATGCTGCAGCAATGGCTGCAGCTTCTGTTATATGCACAAGCCTTGGGAGCAGTGCGCGTTCGATAGGACCAGCACCGTTCATCATCTTTTCAGCAGTTTTTGGATGGGTCATGACCTTTATCTCCTTTTCTGTATGTACCAATTCACTTGGAATGTATTAATGGTTTCTGTACCGGTTTCTCTGTGGTATCCATCCGGATACGGTTGCTGTGGAAGGTGTATTCCTATTTCAATACATCAACCAGCGCCACGCGCTCAATGACAAGTTCTGGAATCTTATCCTCGCCCACGGCTTTAATCTCTGGCCCTGTGATATTGAAGTGTGAGATGATCGACTCCCGCTTGGAGGGGGAATAGTCAAGTAGCGGCTTTTCGTTGACGATCTTCTTGAGTTCCCCGGCTGCTTTTGATACCGACTGCGGCTCGCCAGCTATCACGAATGCAGCATTGTTCTGTCCTTCATGGAGCCCAATTAACAGCGCCTTGCCTATCTGGCGTTCCCCGGCAGCATACCGCATGATCTCAATTCCGAGATCATTTGCTACGTTCGTGTGCTTCTCAATTGCCCGGAGTGCTTTTTTAACGGCAAACCGGATGTGCGCCTCCCCTGCGATCCTGTCGGCGTCCAGACCCTGGACCGTCACGCTGTTCGCAGACGATATGGCAGCCAGTGTTTTTAAAAACGCGGGCAGGTTCTCGATGGACACCGAACCTGTGAGTATTTGTACCTCCATACAACCTGAAATACATTCAATTTCAATAAGAATTACGGTTGGAGAAAGGAATCTAGAGGTAAAACCGGCAGATATGCGATTGTCTGCCGGATCGATCTTCAAGTGTTTGCATTGCTCTGCTGCACTGTGTAATAGTTCCGAAAACCTACTGGTTTCCATTTCATTTTATATAACCTCAACGACTCCGAATTCAGGTCATCCCCATCGTTGACCAGATTTACACTTTCAGGTATATGTCTGTAAAAACAGTGATCTATGAACTCAGACAGACCCCTGTAGCTGAAATTGGTTTTCCTGATTATGCATATGGCTTCATTAGGTTGCAGTAACCCTCCTATGCTGAATCCTACCAGTTTCCCATCCACCCGGACCACAATACCAAACATATCATGGAAGAGGCAAAGATTCTGGAACATCTGGGCAATATGTTCATCAATTACAGTGCCGTTACTCTGCTTTTTGTCCCTCCAGCCATTGAACAGGTGGTCACATTCGTCATAGTCTTCCGGGGAATATGGAGATACTGTGTAGTTGTTGTGTTTTTGGAAGTAATTGATGTGGTTCCTGATCTCACTGAACTTTTTACCGCCCAGTGAAAGTTGTTCTTTTTTGTCGTAAATATAATCCCAGCAGTCCAGTTTAACGGTATATTGTTCGGGGTCAAGTTTCTCTATGAAGGAACTGGTACAATTAAGAATGGCTCCTTTGCAGTTTCTGTTCAGTTCTTTGAGGTAGTTAAATATATTTTCAAATGTTCCGTTGGAACAGTTCCCCAATGGTGGTATCAGTAGGTCCCATGTGTCGTTTTCTTTTATCAGGAGCACAGTTGCCCCGTCAATCCTGTCTATGTATACAGAATTGTTGCTCAACAGCACCGGAAAATAGTATACCCACAGTTTTTCAGGGAGCAATTGCAACATCGGCTGTATGATCTCTTTTTCCAGCAATGTCAATTTTTCCAATGCTACACCCCCAGTGTTGTAATTGCTTTTCCATGCGGTACGCGTCATCACGACCAAAGTAATTTTTTATAATTTTTGTCATGCAATAACCAGCCCTCTGGTACAATTTGAATGCTTTACTGCCACACCTTACCTGCAAACGGATCACTCTAACACCGCACGACAGTGCATGCTTTTCTGCCCTGTCAAGTAATTTCGTGCCGATGCCTTTTCCCCTGTATTCTTCAAGGACTGCTATGGAGTAAACATTGGCAGCCCGATCTCCGGTGATCAGACAGACGTATCCTACAATCAGTCCGTCATGTATTGCTGTGAATATTGTTGTGTGGCAGTTTGCCAGCAATATTTTGAAAGACCTTGGGTCGATAGGATAGTCAGTTTCCCCAAAGGACTGGTTCTCTATCCAAACCAGCCGGGATATATCTGATTCATTACCTTTGCGAATCCTAACTCCAAAAAAGTCTCCTTTATCGGAGCCAGGATCTTTATCATCATCTTCAGAACTCTGTGATACGGCTGACCTAAGCTCACCCTCAAAGAATTAAGAGATTAAAAAAAGTATGTTCATTTAAAGGTTCTGTCGTGTAATTCACCAGATTTTATAGAATTATTATTTGTGTGTATTGTATGTTCAGGTAGATAAAGTTCTCGCTCATGATGCCGTTCTCTGGCTCATGGGTGATGAATTTTGGGGGATGATCAACTCATATTTACAGCAAACAAAAGTTTTTTTTATGTCTTCATGGATAAGTTAACCAAAATACTAAATTAAAATATCCTCACACTAAAGGTACACACATTTTTACATCTATTAAATAGCTCACCTCTGGCTGCTCTGGAGTGAGCAAGAGTATAAATATGAATAAATTATACCTACTGGATAACAGTTAGCTTATATAAATTATATATAACGCGGGAATAACTCGTTTATATGTGTTTATTTCAGGTTAATTGAATGAATAATCAGGGAAATTTATTGCATAGACAACAAGATGAAAATGCTTCGGTCTCAACAGGTGCGTTTCACGATGACACAATCGAGGACATTACCAGAAGGGGAGATTTAATAGCCCATATCCAGGGTTTGTGGTTTTTTGAACCATTTACGAAATTAGGAGATAGGTTAATAATTGATTCAAGAGTCATGCGTAAATTCGCTAATGCAGCCCTGGCTTGAATTTGCATAAAAGACAAAATAAGGAGATAAAATATGAACGATAGAAGAGGCGGCAGCGGCGGTTTCCGTGGCGGCAGCAGTGGTAGCGGCGGAAGAAGCGGCGGTTTTAGACCAAGTGGTCCTCGTGAAATGCATAAAGCAACCTGTGCAGACTGTGGTCAGGAAACTGAAGTTCCTTTTGTACCAAGTCCTGACAGACCAGTTTACTGCAGGGAATGCTACCAAAAACACAGACCAAAAAGATATTAATCCGAAACTTTTTCGGAATTATGTTTAACCTGCGCGCTTAAATTGGGACACTCCTAATTTAAACGCCTTCATTTTTCTTTTTCATTTTCAATTATCATATTTATTTGATCTTCTTCCGGCGATCATCAAATCAGTTCTTCTTTTCCTCTATCCGAATTTGAGAAACATTTTTCCTCAAATGTAATTTGCAAACGAACTTAGATCATCGAATCCCTGATCTGTCGTCTTGTTCGCAGACGATATGGCAGCCAGTTTCTCTAAAAACGCGGGCAGGTTCTCGATGAACCAAAATTCCAAATCAAATGATCTTCACACTAAAGGCACACACATTTCTACATATCTTCAATTGCTTACTTTTGACTGTTCTGGAATGAGCAAGAGTATAAATATAAATAAATGATACCTAGTGGATAACAGTTAGCTTATCAAAATTACATATAAAGCGGGGATAACTTGTTTATATGCGTTTATTTTAGGTTGATTGAATTAATGATCAGGGAAATTTATTGCATGGAAATCAAGATGAAAATGCTTCGGTCTCAACAGGTGCGTTTCACGATG
>JAFGQV010000003.1 GCA_016935475.1 Methanosarcinaceae archaeon | reverse complement strand
TGTCAAGAAGAAAAAAACTGCGTGAAGCTGTCCTTTATGGGATAGCTGCCGGTTCTGCTGCTGTTATGACCCCTGGGACTGAGCTATGCCGAAAAGAAGATACTGACCGTCTCTATGCAAAAATGATATGACCACAAAGAAAATCTCTAAAAGAACTATTTTACCACTAAAGAGAAACTTTACATAGCAGGTTATGTTCCATATCATCAGATATCAGTTGTAATGCTATTACAAAAGTATTGCTGCCCCTCCTTTTAATTGAAAAAGTCGATGTGTTGACACACCGGCATAATCAGAAAAAGTGTTTATGATGAAAGTGAGAGGATCGCTTCTGCCAGGTCCCCGTTTGCATTTTTCAGGGCTTCACGGGCAGCATCCCCGGATACGCCGGTCTGCTCAACAACAAGTCTTACATCGTCATCAGGTATCTCTAATTCCCTGGCAACCTCTTCCGGGGTTCCGACTACCTGGTATGTATCAACACCCTGTGCATTCATAACGGATACTTTCGCATCATTGAACACGATATCCCTGTCCGGCGTTCTTATGATCACCTGTTCAACATCGTCGATCTCACGCAGGTTGATACCCATTTGCTTCATCATTTGCTTTAATTTGCTCGGGTTCATACCCCGACCGCCCATACCCGGAAACATTTTACCACCCAGTATTGATAATTAGTCTTTGATGTTCACTTGTCTTATTCATTTAATGGCAGGTGCCACCACATGAACCGCAGCCACTTGCTGCATTTGGATTATTTATAACGAATCCCTTGCCTCGGCAAGTGAATCCACGAGATCACCACTCATAACGATCTTGAGATCCTTTGCCTCAATTGTAACATCGTCTTCATTTACTTCCGTGTCAAGGGACATGCCATACTGAATACCACTGCAACCCATACCTGCAACAAATATTCTTAGGGAATGATCCTCTTTTTTTTCTGATTCAAGTAACGATTTCAATTCGGCTGCCGCCGTATCTGTTATTTCTACCATGATCTCACCTCTTTTGTTATCTGAATTAGTCGACTGCTATTTAATATGTTTCGAAAACATTCATAGCTATATATGTTTGTTGGTATATAAATTGTTCGTACCTATGCGAACATACATCAGTTACATGAACTCGACATCATCATCCACAGGATTGCTCAACACCTCTGCACTGTATCCATTTATTTCGACTGAATTTCGTGGTCCTTTTACCTCCCATATCGGAAGATACACCAGATCAAGACTCAGTTTAATGTCCTCAGGCGTCGGTTTGAGGGTCTTATGTTCGGAAATAATGGTATCACCCACCATATTCTCAAAGAGTACATCCTTCGTGTGCTCTTCAGTGATCATCCTGATCAGATCCTTTTTAGCTTCCTCTTCTTTAAAGATAGGCGTTTTCAACTCATAACCATCATCAGGGAGTGTGATCTGGTCATGTACACCATCTACAAAAAACTCTGTGTTCCCATTCAGGGCATTCAGGCAGCCGGCACCTTCACCTGAGATATCCACTATCTTGGACCTGTACTGTTTCTCGATACTGATCGAATATTCATATCTCCAATACGGCACGAGTTTGAGAACTGTGCCCTCTACACCACCAAGATGTGGCTTTGCAATGGAAACTGCCTTCTCTTTAGTTACATTCAAAGGCACACTCCGAAGCTCCAGAACAGTTGGTTGTTTTGTTTCCGGAGAAGATATATGGAACTGTGCTTCATGTTGTTCAAGCGTCTCAAAAACAGGGATGTCGTCATCTCTTCCTATATTTACGTTCACTATCTTCCTTTGACGAACTGTTTCTGTCGTGGGTTCAAAATTGTCCGTCTGACCCTCTATATCTGCAAGTACGGCATTGCCGATCTGGAGTGCCAGTTCATCACGGTCCCATACAACAAGTCCCATTTCTTTAGCATACTGACATAGGTCATCTGGCATCTTATGGCTTGCAACATAAAGTCCCTTGCCGTTTTCAACCTGATCTACAAAATTCTGGATCTCTTCATAATCAAGCTTACTTCCAAATTTAATATACGTTATATACCCGTTTTTTTTGGCAATCAGGTCATATCTATACGATTCGGTAACATTGTAACCGAATGATGTGAAAATATCACTCAGGATATGCAATAGGTCATGCTTCATTGTAATGACTCTCAATATGGTACGTTTTGATGATATGGAACAGATTGGTTGCAGTAGTAAAATATGTTTCGTTTGAAATAGAATATATATAGAATGGGAGAATAGATTCCATTATGGGCGGATTGGGCATTCCAAGTGGGGACTTTTCGAATTATGGATCCGGAATACAGAAAGAGTGGATAGTGACCAATGGACTGGGTGGTTATGCTTCATCCACGGTCATCGGTGCAAATTCCAGGACATATCATGGGTTGCTGGTTGCAGCAATGAATCCTCCGGTAGACAGAACTGTTCTGCTCTCGTCCCTTGATGAGGAGGTAGAGGTGGACGGGATTCTCCATAGACTTGCAGTACATAAATATCCGGATACGGTGTATCCAAATGGTTTTGAATATCTCACAAAATTCAAACTTGACCCCTTCCCAACCACGGTCCATGAGATTAAGGATGTCAAAATTAAAAGGTGTATTTTCATGGTGCATGAAAAAAACACCACCATCATCAGGTACAAGGTGACCAGTGATACTGATAACGCCATACTGCGTCTGCATCCTTTAACCAGCATGCGGAATTTCCACTATACTACGAGATCAAATAATATTGATCTTTTGCAGGAAGCCAGTGAATCCGGAACAATTCTTAAGAACGGGGATATTTCATTATCGATCCGCTCCAATGCCAGGTACGTACCAGGTGGAACATGGTACTACAATTTTGAGTATGATACCGAACGCATGCGTGGACAGGCATACCAGGAAGATTGCTACAATCCCGGATACTTTGAGATCGAACTTAAAAAAGGTAAGAACCATTTTTTTGTTGTGGCATCTACTGAGGAGTTGCCTGATCTAAAAATGGATGACATCGATGACCTTTATGACCAGGAGGTCATGCGGCTTAATTTACTTGCAGAGAACTCGGGACTTGAAGACACCTTTGCACTGAAACTCATGCCGGCTGCAGATTCGTTTATTGTGAAGCGCGCCTCGACCCGTTCAAAATCGATCATTGCCGGATACCACTGGTTCTCTGACTGGGGGCGGGATGCCATGATAGCCCTCCCCGGGCTGACCCTGGTCACAGGACGGTTCGATGACGCTGCACAGATACTCTCAAGTTTTGCAGAGAATTGCAGGGATGGTCTGATACCGAACCGCTTTGCAGATTCCAGTGAATTCCAGCCTGATTACAATACTGTGGATGCATCACTGTGGTTCATACATGCGGTTGGACGCTATTTTGCATATACAGGTGATACGGGATTTGTTAAAAAAATGTGGCCTGCTGTCCAGGATATAATCCGTAATTACAAGCAAGGTACACATTTTGGTATCCAGATGGATTCGGATGACCTGATGACACACTGTGGCCAGCTTACTTGGATGGATGCAAAGATCGGGGACTTCGAGGTGACACCAAGAAACGGCAAAACATGTGAGATCAATGCGCTCTGGTACAACGCCTTAAAGACCGCATCTCATCTGGCCGAACATCTGGATAAGGATCCATCCCCCTTCATTGCACTGGCAGATGGCGTCAAGCATAATTTCTCCTGGATGTTCTGGAATCCGGATGAAAAGTGCCTTTTTGATCGCATCTGTGTTAATGAAGATGGCATGGTGATCAAAGACCAATCAATTCGACCGAACCAGATACTTGCGGTCTCGTTACCCTATACGATGCTTACACGCAAAAAGGAATCTGGCATTGTGAGGCGGATCGAACACGACCTCCTGACTCCTGTAGGACTGCGGACACTGTCGCAGGATAACCCTTGTTACAAAAACCGATACGTAGGTGATGCGGTATCACGCGATATTGCATATCATAATGGAACCGTCTGGCCATGGCTTATGGGACCTTATGTTTCTGCATATACAAAAGTGAACAGCTATTCGCAAGAGTGCAGGGAACATGCGCAATTGCTCTTGCTGGAATTTGATGGGCATCTCCATGAAAGTGGTATCGGCTCCATATCCGAGATATTTGATGGAGATTATCCACATACTCCAAGAGGATGTATATCCCAGGCATGGAGTGTTGCGGAGGTACTGCGTGCCTATGTTGAGGACGTCTTAAATAAAGGTCCGGTACCTTAAAGTACCCGGGTTGTGGTTTCTAACTCAATTCCCTTACGTGTAAGACTATAGGAGATCGTACGGTCCGGTGCGATCATACCGCGCATCTTACGGATCAGGATCGAACGTTCAATTTCACTCCCGCGTTCCCGCATCCTGAATTCGATCACCCCATCACATTCATGTTTCATGGTATTCTCAATATATGAATCATGCATGCCGCTTGTCATGAGAACTATGTGCACGGCACCGGTGATCTTACCTACCGACGACATGATATCAATAACGCCGACCACCTGGCTGGTATCATAGTTACGCAGGAAAAATGAGATGGAATCGATCACTCCCCTGTACTTTCCTTCACGCTCCTGCAGGATGGTTGCCTTTAACCGATTTAACGAGTCACTCCCCTGTTTCAAGAAGTCCCGTGCTGATGGTTTGTTACTGGTTTCGTTTGGGGATGCGTAAAAAAATCGTGGAGAATATTCATCAATAAATAACATTTTGTTGCCAAGGTAGTTCTTTATATCCCACCCAAAGCTTTTCATCTCCGATGCGATATCCGGTATTGGTTGCTCGGATGATACGTAAAAGACCTCTTCGTCATTTAACAATCCACCATATGCGAATTGCTGAGCAAATATCTCTGAACCTGCTCCGGGTTCAGCAAGAAGTAATATTGTGGTACCCGGTGGCACGCCCCCCCCTAACTGTACATCCAATCCAGCAATTCCTGTAGAAACCTTGTATCCGCCTGTACCATCGAAACTGTAGTCCATTTGCTCACCTTAATTAATTGTTTAATATATCATT
>JAFGQV010000129.1 GCA_016935475.1 Methanosarcinaceae archaeon | reverse complement strand
AGGTCTTTGTCTTCCATAGAAAATGAATTGGAAGAAAAAAGATATTAACTTACCCACTCAATGTTGAGGAGATCCAAGTAATTGAATTTTGTATTGTGATCAGGTCTGTCAAACAATCTGTTAATTCAACTATTGACTTTTCTGTCCCAACATCGAAAGATTTGACAGTCCCTAAAAACAAAAACATTATAATCAACATTAGCATTATACTTTGACATGCAAAAAATACTTATCACTGGTGGGCTCGGTCAGGTTGGGAGTTATCTTGTTGACAGGCTATGCAACATCGCAGAGGTCACTGTTCTGGACAACTATTCCTCTACTACCAGGGAATTCGTTCCGGAAGGCGTTAAGGTTGTACGTGATGATATCCTGAGCCAGTGTGCGCGTGAGATGGTTTTGCAGAACGATGTGATCATTCACACAGCAGCGCAGATAAGTGTAGCTGGATCTATCGAAGATCCTCTTTTTGATGCAAGGAATAATGTTTTCGGGACGTTGAATCTTCTGGAAGCAGCGCGAAGCAGTGATATCAGCAGGTTCGTATACTTCAGTTCCGCAGCAGTATACGGGAATCCGGAATACCTGCCAATAGACGAAGCACATCCACAGAATCCCCTGTCTCCCTATGGCGCAAGCAAGTTAAGCGGTGAGAAATACTGCCTGATGTATAACAAGGCATTTGGTGTGCCAACCGTGTGCATCCGTCCATTTAATATCTACAGTCCGCGGCAGAACCCGTCAAACCCGTACTCCGGTGTGATCTCAAAATTCATGGAACAGGTGAAGAACAACCGATCACCCGTCATCTTCGGTGACGGCAGCCAGACCCGGGATTTCGTGTCTGTGCATGACGTTGTCGAATTGGTGCTTCTGGCGATCGAAAATAACAGGATGGAAGGTGAAGTGTTCAATGCTGGAACCGGAACCTCAACCAGGATCGATGCTCTTGCAGAGGTGATCATTGATATCTACGATGCAGACGTTCATATTGAATTTAAGGACCAGCGATCAGGAGATATAATACACAGTTATTCAGATATCTCAAAAGCGAGATCGATCGGTTACAGACCAGAAGTAAAATTGGCAGATGGGCTGAAAGCGTTTATTAATGGTCAATGAAATGTATCTTTGAAAGATAATGTTATTTCATAATTCAAGAGGCTTGAAAACGGAATGAAGATCACAAAATTTCGCATATTTGCAGCACTCAGCGTCTTATATGCTGCACTGATATTCTATCTATCATCACTTTTGAGTATCAATATATCAGGAGATTGTATCAATATATCAGGAGATTATTTCAAATTCCCCTTTGCATATAAAGTAGCGGATTTTCTGGAACAGCACAGCATGTCCTTTATCATAGATTTTGCTCATTATTGCTACTATAACATTGACAAAATAGAACACATGGCTTTGTACTTTGGTTTTGGGATACTGCTGTACCTTACATTCCACAATTCAAAATACACAGTACTTAGGAAATATGCACCCATTGTTGCCATAATTGTTGGAGTACTATACGGAATGACCGATGAGTTCCATCAATCATATGTTCCCGGAAGGGTTTCAAGTACCGCAGATCTACTGGCAAATGGGATCGGGGTAACGATCGCGCAGATCGCAATTCTAATACTCATAGTAATAAAACTGGCTAACATGAAGCGTAGATCCAAAGATCAAGACGACGAACAGGATTGACGTAACGTGCCAGCCAAGTTAACAATTTATCTTTATTGCATTGGATGACTGTTCTTATCGCCCCGACCTATGCCCTTATACACAAAACCTGCATTGATGTAGTTATCAGGTTCTACCACATTTCTGCCATCCACAATTACCGGATGATCCTGACACATCAGGTTTTTGGCAACAGATGCCTCCAGTTTGAAATACTCGCTGTGACCTGTCATTATGGCAAGCACATCGGCATCTCTCAGAACCTCAGATAATTCATGTGAGATGTCTACACCCGGATAATCCATCACGTGCGGGTCATGTACCTCAACCCTGCAGCCTGCATCAAGAAGCAGGTCTCTGTATGGTTCTGATGGTGGGTTCCTTGCATCGTCCGAATCATTGATGAATGCCCAGCCCAGCATGGCAACTTTCGACCCTTCAGGATTCTTGCCAGCTCTCGAAAGCGCATCCATCGTCAGATGACACATGTGAACAGGCATGAAATCATTCACCTTACGCGCCAGCACGAAGAGCGAATCCTGGCCTGCCGGATAATCAAGTGCATCAGTGGATATCTTCACACCCCGCTCGAGATGGTAGGTATCCTTGGTCAGGCAGTGCCCGCCTACACCTGCACCCGGGTACAATACGGCTCTTGTGATGCCTTCTCCTTTCAGGCTGTCCACACCGTTCCTTACATCATACACATTGATGCCCATGGCTTCGCAGTAAAGTGCAAGCTGGTTGATAGCTGCTATCTGAAGGTCCCGGAAGGTATTCTCTGCGGTCTTTGTAACCTCTGCAGCCGTGGCGGTCATCGCAATCACTTTTCCGGTGGTAAGCACCGGGGTGTACAGTTCCACTGCCCTGTCGGTACTTGGCTGGTCAATACCGCCTATTATACGATCGTGTTCCCTGATATTCCGTAGCAGCCTGCCCACCATCACCCGTTCGGGCGCATGAGCAAGTGCAAAGTCTTTGCCTGCAGTCAAACCGGATTCTTTTTCCAGTATCTGCCTTGCAAGTCCGTCGGTAGTTCCGGGCGTTATGGTTGATTCCAGTACCACAAGCGTTCCCTCTGAAAGATATCTTCCAACCTGTTTTACTCCTTCGATCAATGCACCAAAATCCGGTTCAAGTTCCTGAGGATTGGAAAATGGGGTCTGGATGGCGAGGGTAACAGCGTCAACCTCCGCGATTCTGGAAAAATCCGAGGTACAGTGGAACTTTCCGGCTTTGACAACCTTCTCGATAAGTTCCTCCAGATCCGGTTCCTCACCTTTTAAGGGACTTTCTCCACGGTTCAGCATGTCTATCTTATAACCCGAGGAACTGGAATCACGCTGGAACCCCAGAATAAGATCAAAATCATCAGAATCCGCAAACAGTACTGCTGCCGGGATTCCAACATAACCCATACCTATCACGCCGATTTTTTTGATAGGACCTTTTTTATCAAGTAATTTAGCTAAGTGATCATTCATTTTAAGCACCGTTTTTATTTATTTGTTCATCCGCACAATACATCCATTTTTGTATGATTCAATTGCAGCAAGTGCAACTTCAAGAGCATGCTTACCATCTTCACCGGTAATTAGAGGTGTTTTGGAATCTTTCACAGACCGGATAAAATGCTCAAGTTCTTTTTTCAGAGGTTCGCTTTTTTCCACTTTTGCCTGGCTGATCCATTCCTTGTCATGGATCGAGACGGTCTGGTCTATATAATCCAGATACGCAACACCTTCAAGACCGACAACGGTCATCTCTCTTGTTTTGTGTGGTGTCAGCCAGTTTAATTCAACCACACCTGAACGGTTATCCTTGAACTTGAGGATCGTGGATGCATGGTCCTCCTGTGAATGAATATCGTTCCCGGCAATCGAATATACCTCCGAGACCTTTGAACCATACAGATATGAAATAACATCAATGTCATGGACACCAAGATCGATAATTATCCCCACATCCCTTATCCTCGGGTTGTAAGGCCCGACTCTCCGGGTTGATATGGACACGATCTTACCAAGCAGGCCACTGTTGACGATCTCCTTCATCCTGGTAACTGCCGGATTGAAACGTTCGATATGTCCTATCATCAAAACCCTGCCCGCTTCTCTGGCAGCCTTGATCATGGAATCAGCGTTCTCGATGGTGTCTGCTACAGGTTTTTCAACAAGTATATTTGCCCCGCTCTCAAGCACGTCCATTGTGACCTGTTTGTGCAGTGTGGTGGGCACCACAATACTGACAGCATCCAGCCCTTCGGCAAGCAATTCCTTATAATCCGTAAAGGGTTTTGTGCCATACTGGGAAGCAAGTTCCTCAACCCGTGTTCTATCAACGTCCGAGATGCCTACAAGTTCAACCCCCTCCATCTCGTGGTATATCCTTACATGGTGCTGGCCCATTGCGCCTACACCAATGACCCCTGCCCTAATCAATGGCTTCAACTCCTTTTTTGATAGTTTCTATGATCATATTAAGATCCTCTTTTGAAACCGCGGGATGCACAGGAAGGGAAAGTGCTTCCCCTGCTGCTTCCTCGCATACAGGTAAATTATCGTTATACCCTAGTTCCCTGTACAGCGGCTGTTTATGAATGGGCACCGGATAATAGATGCCTGTGCCAATCCCGTTTTTATTTAAGAAGGATACAAGTTCGTCACGACCACCTGTTCGGATCGTGTACTGGTGAAAGACATGGTTACATCCATTCCGGATCACAGGAACGGTGATCCCTTTAATATTCCGAAGACCATTGGACAGGATCCCGGCATTCCTCTGGCGCATGGAAGTGAACTCGCCAAGTTTGCCAAGCTGCACAAGTCCGATGGCTGCTGAGATATCGGTCATTCGGAAGTTGTACCCGATCATCTCGTGGAGATACCGTTGCCTTGAACCGTGGGAACGTATCATGCGCGCACGATCTGCGATTTCTTTATCATTAGTAGTGATCATGCCGCCTTCACTGGTGGTCATATTCTTAGTGGGATAAAAGCTGAAAGCACCGGTCCCAAAGGAACCCACCTTTTTATTGCCATATGCCGCACCATGTGCCTGGCATGCATCCTCGATCACGGTCAGGTTATGGTCTTCTGCAATTTCCATTATTGCTCTCATCTCTGCAGGGTGACCGTACAGATGCACCGGCATCAGGGCTTTTGTTTTTGGTGTGATCTTGCCTGCAATATCATCGGTGTCTATGTTAAACGTATCATGTTCAATATCTGCAAATACTGGCTTTGCACCTGTGAACAGTATTGAATTTGCGGTTGCAATAAAACTGAACGATGTCGTGATCACTTCATCGCCGGCACCAATACCGTGTGCAAGCAATGCTGCGTGAAGTGCGGCTGTTCCGGAATTCACGGCAACAGCATTTTCAACTCCTATATAATTGGCAAACGCTTCTTCAAAATCAGCAACTCGCTGACCTTCGGCAATAATTCCTGACCGCAGGACATTGGATACAGCTGCTATTTCCTCTTCATCAAGTAAGGGTTTTGCAATTGGGATCATTTTCCACCTTATATGTATAATTTTAAATTAATCATATACTATTTAACTGTTTCAAATCCCGGGGTAGATCCTCGATCTTTGCCGGAAATCCAATTGCAAGTTTCCATGGCGGAACATCTCGGGTAACAAGTGCTCCTGCTGCAACCATTGCGCCTTCCCCTATCTCAACCCCTGGAAGGATTGTGGCATTTGCACCTACTGATGCACCCTTTCGCAGCTTTGGTCCTATCAACTCATATTTTTTGCGGATGGGGTATTTATCGTTCGCAAGAACCGCACATGGTCCTATGAATACGTTATCTTCGATCACAACATTTGTTGGAATATAAACATTACCCTGAATGCTGACATTATTGCCGATTGTAACATTTCCATCGATTATCACATTGGAACCCACAAGAACGTTATTTCCAATGGTTGTTCTTTCACGTACAAGGACATTGTGACCTGTCTTGAAACGATCTCCGGTCTTCACGTTACTGAATATCGTAGAACCTGGTCGTATCACCGAGTTCGGACCGATCACACATCCAGGGAAATCATGTTCTTCGATCTCTTTGTTCTGGTCCATGATCTCCATTAATATTGTATGTTCCGGGTAGCCTATTACCACGTTCTCAAGAACTATGGTTCCGTCACCAATTGTTGAAGTACCATATATTTTTGATGTTCTGTGGATCTTGAAGGTATTTGCATTCATTATTCATTCATCCGTTTAGCATCTTAACAGGATATCGATCAGAAAATAAATATTAATATGATTCATTGATTTATATACTTCATCCTCTAAATACTTTTGACGTCTACGTTTCATAAGCCATGTCATCCTGTTAGATAATTCCTCTTTCGACATTTTCCTACTTGATGTCGTAAATAATAAAAATATATTACATGTTCTTTATTTCGTAAAAGTTATTAAGGTTGGAGTTTATTGTTATGCACAGGTAATTTAATAATGAGATAAATAAGTATTTACAGTGATAATATCATTTTCATTTATTATGGATCATGAACATTAACCATACAATCCCTATTAATATTTATTTGATAATATCCAGAATGAACTATGAGGTTATCTAATTAGCTTCTAAAACTCCTTTTCTAATTAGACAACATTATCTTAAAAAAATCTCCCAAATGAGTTTCTGTTTT
>JAFGQV010000016.1 GCA_016935475.1 Methanosarcinaceae archaeon | reverse complement strand
CTGACAGTGAACAAACTGCTCGATCTTCAGAATGCCGGATTTGAGATTACTGTACTGCTTGCCGATATGCATGCCTACCTGAACCAGAAGGGAACCCTTGAAGAGGTACGTGAGACTGCCGATTACAACAAACGCTGTTTTATTGCACTGGGTCTTGACAGCGAAAAAACGAAATTTGTTTATGGGTCAGATTTCCAGCTGAATCCTGATTATATGCTAAATGTTCTGAAACTCACACGTCTCACTTCGCTGAACAGGGCAAGGCGGAGCATGGATGAAGTAGGGCGAAAAATGAAGGACCCGAAGGTTTCCCAGATGGTGTATCCCATTATGCAGTCCATAGACATTGCAATGCTTGGTATTGATGTGGCTGTGGGCGGGATCGACCAGAGAAAGATCCACATGCTTGCGCGGGAAGGTCTACCGTCGTTCGGCTACAGGGCTCCCATCTGCATACATACGCCGATACTTCTGGGGCTTGACGGAAAAAAGATGTCATCTTCCAGCGAGAACTACATTTCGGTGGATGACACGGAAGATATGATCAACAAAAAACTTAAAAAAGCGTTCTGTCCGCTAGGCGTTATTGAGGACAATCCGGTCCTTGAGTTTTTCAGGTACCATATATTTCCACGTTACGATGAGGTTGTTTTCGAACGGCCTGAAAAGTATGGTGGGGACATGAGATGCAAAACCATCAAAGAACTTGAAGAAGTATTTGGATCGGGTGCACTCCATCCCATGGACCTGAAGAACGGGGCTGCGAAATATATGAACCTTATTCTTGCACCTGTCAGGAGTGTACTATAGTAGTTTCCATTCCAAATTTTTCGTAATCTATTTAATGGTTCATAGATAATGAATAATAGAACGTATCAAGATATGGGGATTTTAATGAAATACACATTTCAGGATTCTGTGGACCTACCAGTTCAGCGGGACTTTATTCAGGACCTGCGGGATTTTATCGAAGTTGCCAAGAAAGTGCTTTCGCTTGAAAATCTGGCAATCGAGATGAACGATGAGACAAAAACAGAGATGGTGTCTATAGAAAAAAGGCTCAATGATCTGGATAAGTTTGAAAATGATGTAATAAACTTTATTGATAATCTTTCAAAAGATGTGGAGGCAAGGGAGATCCTTGAATGTCGGAATACTCTGCTTGACACCTGCGCTACACTTGCTACTAAGAACCGGGTGAATCTGAAGGAAGACTTCAAACGAAGAAAAAAGGTATTGGAACATGAAGTCCTGCGTGTGGAGTCAGAGATTATATCCGCACTCAGCCCCTTTTTTGAAGCCAGTGTTTACGGTACCGAAAAAAAATATGCAGCATCAATGGATAATGGTCTGCTTAAGGGTAAATTACGGGCATCTGTAGCTGGTATGGAATATCAATCCGATCTTTCTTTTGTTAATGAAGTGCTGACGGTACAGAAGGTGTCTGGTAACCTGTTCCTGCCCACGTGGACAAAATCAGGACTGTTACACAAGGAAGATAAGGTTAAAATGGTGGACGTGTCTGATTTTGTTGTAGTATCTGTCAACCATGAAGGTGACGAGCATATAGATGCTGTTTTTGAGAACAAGAAACAAGGGCATACATTCAAGGTCAGCCGTGATGATGCGATCTACCATGTTTATTATGATGGTAACGACATCACAGCAGACAATACTCTTATCAAGTCGCTAAAGCTGGAAGATGTCACAACTTTGCTGAACGAACTTAAGACGTATATTGAGATATATATAAGGTCACAGACACTGAAAAAAGTTCTTCTCGATGGCGAGGATGCTGTCAAGAACAATGTGGTGTTCGACTGCTTGAAACTCATTGCCGAACGTTACGGAGAGATCATCCGGGAATGCATTGAGAGGGGATACGTCAAGAACGAGATCACGATCAAGATCGAACAGGCGGATGGTGCAAGAACTGAGAAATATATCAGCACGGAAGAAGCTTCTGACCAGTTGTCCGAGATTGGCGAGGGTATTGAACTTGCGGAAATACTTGGTTTTAAGATGAGTTAGGGTAGCCGGGTTCATGGGCAGACACGTTTAGTTGAGGGTCGTATCGATCATCTTAAAAAATTGCCTTATGGTTAAAAATTATAGTAAGGCGGAAGACTGAATGGAGTGGTTCTACCTTTTCATTGCCGGGCTATTTGAAGCTGGGTGGGCGGTTGGCATGAAGTATACAGAAGGCTTCACCAGAATATACCCGACCCTTATCACGGCAGCCTTTATGATCTTAAGTTTCTATTTTCTCTGTCAGGCAGTGAAGACCCTGCCTCTGGGCACGGCATATGCTGTGTGGACAGGGATGGGAATACTTGGCACTGCCATACTGGGTATACTGTTATTTGACGAGTCCTGTGATGCAGGCAGGATTGTCTGCATATTGCTGATCTTTACAGGAGTTATTGGGCTTAAATTTATGTCGGCTTGTTAAGATCAGATCATGAAAAATGAGTACAATCTCATTTCTGGATTAGCAGGGTCACTATGTCCTGATCGCACAGTATGTGGTCAAGTCCTGCTCTCTGTCCGGGGTGTTTTGCAGAATCGCCCCATATATGGGAATACCTGAACTTCCTCTTAAAATCACGGTGAAGCTTATCGCAGACGTCTCCCACAGTGGTGCCATTTCTTACGATCATGGGTTCATCCAGGTCAGCAGGCTCACCCCGCGGTTTCAAGTAAACCCTGATAAAGTTCAGGGCATCAAAAATTGCAGCTTTCACGGATTCAAGGTTTTCTTCCCTGTCTGCGGATATCATGATCGCCTCCGGGAACCTGATCCTATCTTCCTCAATCAGGTCTTCGTATGCCAGGTCAACCTTGTTGATAAGCGTTATCGCAGGCACATAGACCCTGGTACCGATAACGGCATCTATCAACTGGTCCACAGTGATATTGTCCCGTATCAGAACGTGTGCATTGTGTATCCTGTACTCGTTCAGTATTGCCTTTATAAGGTCAGGGGAAAGGTCCAGGTTCACTGTATTGCTGATAATAATTCCACCGCGGTCCACTTTCTTGATGGTGACATCTGGTGGCTGTGTATTTACCCGGATACCGGCATCGTACAGCTCCTGCATCAGGACATCGTAATGTTGGGTCTGGAAGACATCCAGTATAAAGACCACCAGGTCCGAGTTCCTGACCACGGAAATGACCTCCTTGCCACGTCCGCGTCCTGATGCAGCACCTTTCACCAGTCCGGGAACATCCAGTATCTGTATTGTGGCACCTTTGTAATCAAGCACTCCTGGAATTACATCAAGGGTAGTGAACTCATATATCCCTACCTCGGAGTTGGCATCAGTGAGCTTATTGAGAAGCGTTGATTTCCCCACAGAAGGGAATCCCACAAGAACCACTGTAGCGTCCCCTGACTTTCGCACGGAATAACCATCACTTCCTGACTTGGACGAGGACAGTTTTTCAACATCTTCCCTCAGGCGTGCAAGTTTTGCCTTAAGGCGTCCGATGTGATGTGAAGTAGCCTTGTTGTAAGCTGTCTTCCGTATCTCATCTTCCACTGATTTTATATCATCCTGTAT
>JAFGQV010000128.1 GCA_016935475.1 Methanosarcinaceae archaeon | reverse complement strand
TCATACCCAGTTTTTTGGCGTGTTCGAGTATCTGTGGCATATCATCCCGAAGGAGTGGTTCGGTGGCCCATGCATTATATATCAATATCCCAAAAGACCGCGCATCCTCAAGGAGCCTGAATATCTCCTCCCTTGTCATCTCGTCCCCGCCTTCCTTCCAGTATTCACAGAACTTGCATCTCATGTTGCACCGCGAATTGACGGTATGCGACATGACAAGCGGTCTTTTTCTGACCCTGAGTTGCCACAGGGCTCTTGCTGCAAAGATGGGTGAAAACGTGTTCATGATGATCGATCTCTGTTTTTAGGTTTAGAGTGGGGCGTACAACATTCGGTGTTGATGTTCAGCTAGTTATGCCAGATCACTATTTATAAGGTATATGATGTTTGTTTTCAATACAAGGCACGGATTTCGATATAAAAATAACTTAATTTAATTATGTTTAAATATCTATTCCCCGGTCATAATGGAGGGCGGAAAATGCGTATTTTTCATAGTATAGTATTCGAATGCGTTTTTTGGTGTGATCTGTAAATGGAGGCTACTCCTCAGATGAAGGTAAAATTCCGGCATGTGCGCAATTATGGAACGATACAAAATCCATCCATATCCAAATAGTAACAATCATATGTGATTACATCTATAGGTGAACGGCTCTGGATAAAAGACAATGCCAGCACAAGTTCAGGTATGGTAAGTTATACGAATTATCCGAAAAAACATAATTTTACAAATAATATAAAAGATGGTAATATGGATCTCTGGACCGTTACACTCGCCGTTTTCATGTTGAATATTCCTTTTGGGTACTGGCGGGCAAATGTGAGGAAATTTACACTGCAATGGTTCCTATCGGTTCATGTCCCTGTTCCGGTGATAATCGCTTTTCGTATATTTGCAGGGCTGGGTTGGCAATTAATTACCTTTTCATTATTGGTCGGGGCTTTTTTCTCCGGGCAGTTGCTGGGAGGAAGGCTGCACATGTGGCGGATGAGGTATTCAGCGACTCCTGTTACTTCTTCCCTCATCCGGGATATGGTGACGACATCGCATACTTTTAAACATCCTGGTAAATAATGTCAATGTCAGGTTTAATGTACACTTATCAGGGACCGTTAATCCCCGGGAATACGCCGGTTGATCCGGGAGATAATGGATTATATTTGAAATTGATGATGTTAGAGTAACACCCGCGATTGGAACATATTTTAAAAACTGTCACAGTGTTCCATTGAATGTTGGGTAAAATATCGCAATTATTTGCTGGCATAAATATGAAGTCCTTTTTATTTTGAGTTGGTGATCACCAAAATTTATATATTTAGGGATGCCTAATTAGTGCAAACGTAATTAACACGGTGAACAAATGCATTCTGAACGCATTGAGGAATACCTGGAAACCATTCTTTATCTTATCAATAAGAACAAAGGTCCTGCCAAGACAAAACAGATAGCTGATGAGTTGAAAGTTACTGCACCAAGTGTAACTGAGATGGTTCAAAAACTCTCAGCTGAAGACCTTGTCAAGTACACTCCTTACTATGGAGTGGAATTAACAGAAGCGGGAGCCATCCAGGCATCGAAGATCAGGCGCAAGCACCAGGTGCTTGAAAAGTTCCTTGCTGATGTTCTGGGTATCAATATAAAAGGTGCTCACAAAGAGGCATGTGAACTTGAACATGTAGTATCTGACACGGTTCTTGAACAGGTTTGTTCATTTATGGGTCATCCCGACGTTTGCCCCGATGGAAATCCTATCGGACAGGGGGAATGCTGCACAACGGCGAAAGAACAATATCCCGTGCTTTCTGAGATGCAGGAAGGGAGCAGCGGCACTGTAGCCATGATGAAGGTACCACCTGCGGATAAGGACAGGTTGACATCACTCGGTCTGATGGTAGGGGAAAGCCTGGTGGTAAAACGTAAACAGAAGCAGGGTTCAATATCTGTCCTGACGCGTGGTACTGAGATTGCACTGGGAAACGAAATCGCAAGCAAGATCTTCGTAAAACCCCAGATAATGACCCATGGAAGAGTCAGGAGACGTGGTCGACATTAGTATTTCCCTCTTCAAAGACGAAAACAGCTCTGATCCCGGTTCCGTGCATGAAAAGACTATTGCATTTGTAGGTAACCCAAGTGTGGGGAAAAGCGCCTTTTTCTCAAGGGTCACGGGTGTCGGTGTAATCGTATCGAATTATCCCGGCACAACAGTCGAACTTACACATGGGACCATGCGGTTTGATTCAAGAACAGTTGACTTAGTTGACCTTCCGGGTATTTATTCCCTGGGCGCCGCAACCGAGGATGAGAAAGTTTCCAAGAGGTACCTTCTTACCGAACACCCTGATGTGATAGTGAATGTTTTGGATGCCACCCGACTTGAACGGAACCTGTACCTCACGTTACAACTTCTGGAACTCAATATTCCCGTAGTGGTGGCTCTTAACCAGATGGATGCTGCAGAGGGGATGGGGATGGAGATCGATGTCCAAAAACTCTCCAGTATGCTGGGTGTTCCTGTTATACCCACCATTGCCACCAAAGGTCTAGGGCTTTATGATGTTATCTCCAGCGCCCTTGAAGCAGGGGTCAAAGAGGAATGCCGGATCAAAGTCTATTACGATGATCACATACGCGATGCACTGGAAAAGCTAGACAGGGAATTCCCCCATATTAATCAGTGTGTCAAGATGAGGGCGCTTCAGAATGATTCGGATTTTGTCAATCTATGCTGTTCTGCGGAAGATGCCGATGAGTTACTCTCCGCTGCATCGGGATCAATCGCGGAAGATATTGAAAATGTGCATGAAATGTCAGTACCCGACACCATTGCACATGACGTTTTTGGAGAGGCAGGATACATTGTGGACAGTGTGGTGAGCCGGACTGAACGCAAAAAGACAGTGAAGGATAGGATAGATGAAGTACTTACATCACAGGATGCGGGGATCATAACACTTGTTTTTGCGCTGTTGCTCACATTTGCGATGGTGTTCTACATCGGGGGATTCCTGGAAGAGGGAATTGTAAACCTTTTTGAAACGTATGTGGTCCAGCCTGCGGACAGCATGACTGCCGGTATGAACCCAGTGGTCCAGAACATCCTGATCTATGCACTTCTCGGAATAGAGGCAGGTTTTGCAATTGCTATACCTTACATTGGAGTGTTTTACATTATACTCTCCATATTAGAGGACTCTGGTTATCTGACCCGGGCAGCATTTTTGCTGGATACTCTGACACACAGGCTGGGACTGCATGGTAGGGCAGTGATACCTCTGATCCTTGGCTATGGCTGCAATGTACCAGCGATAATGTCCACACGTGCCCTGAACACGCTGCGTGAGAGAAGGATTGCATCGGTGTTGATCTCACTTACTCCCTGCTCTGCCAGAACCGTGATAATCCTTGGGCTTGTCGGAACATTTGTCGGATACTGGGCAGCGGTTTCCATCTATGTTTTACAGCTTTTTATCATATATTCCACAGGATGGGTTCTTGGGAAAGGTTTGCCTGGTGAGCGAACAGGATTTATCATGGAGATGAGCCCGCTTCGCCAGCCAGATGTGATGGCAACACTTCAAAAAACATGGATTCGAATTCGTGAGTTCGTGTATATAGCCTTCCCATTATTGATAGTTGGCAGTGCTTTACTTGGTGCAGTGGAAGCTATGGGTCTGCTTGATGTATTTGAGACTGCGGTCGAACCACTGTCCGTGGGCTTACTGGGTCTTCCGGCATTTGCAGCTACGGCTCTTATATTTGGAATTCTCAGGAAAGAGATGGCACTGGAGATACTTGCGGTTCTGGCAGGCACGGCAAATTTTGCGTTAGTTATGACGCCACTCCAGATGTATGTGTTTGCTGTGGTCACAACGATCTACATCCCATGTGTTGCAACCATCGTAATACTAAAACATGAACTTGGGTGGAAGGATACTGTCGGAATAATCGCATTCACGGTCTCCCTTGCTCTCGTTATTGGTGCCCTTATCAATTTTGCAGCGCCTCTACTGGTGTAACAAGAGATTTTTCAGGAAAAAACAACAATATCAAAGCTTGATGGCATATCTACTGCCAGTGTATTTATGCATCAGTATCCTAAAGTTCATAGTGATAGGCAGGATGGCTTTTTCCTGTGTCACCAGTAATGTTTCTCAGTTTTACAACATGGGTGTACAGGCTTTCAACATCCTTTATCTCTTTTTTAACGAGGGACCTTAAGCGTTCGCGTATCCGTAGATCAGGCTCAGTCCCGAGGTCTCGCAGGTATGTTGTGAGTTTCAGTGACAGGATATCCCCCCTGCGGTCCCAGTCTGTAAGTATGATAACATCATTTCCATCATTTGCTATTCTTTCGGATAGCTCCAGCTGTGTTTTCTGCGCTGCAGCTTCCACACGACCTCTTATCCCGAGTTTTCTCAAAGCGATAATGTCCCTCTTTCCCTCTACGATTATAATGGTCCCGTCCTTTGATCGTTGCAGCATCTCGTCGATCAACTCTTCGATCTTTTCAAGGCGTTTTTTATATTCAAATATTCGTTTCTGCATGTTTCAGTAACCTTTTTTCTCTGAGCCTGAGAGAACCGGCTCAATACAATATGGTAAGTATTCAAAGAAGGATCCCGGTGTTTTTTTATCAACCGCCACTACCTTATGGTAAATAACAGGTTTGCAGATCCAATATTTGTTCCTTCAAGGTCGGCGCCACTCAGGTCTGCAAAAAATATGTTCGCTCCGTCCATATCTACATTCCTGATGTTAGCATTGGTCATATCCGCAAAAAATATGTTCGCACCATTCAGTTCCGCACCTTCCAGATCGGCACTGCTCATATCAATAAAGAAAAAATTGGCACCATTTAAGTTTGCTCCGCTCATATTGGCATGGCTCAGATCCGCAAAGAAACGATTCGTGCCTTCAAGATGTGCGCCCCGGAGATCACCCCCATGTTCATCAAAAGAGATCGTTTGCATTTGTGGCTGTTGTGTGTGGGGTACACCGATCCAGGCAAAAGCGACAGCTCCGCAAACAACAGCTATTCCAAGCAGTATTCCCAGAAAATAGCTGCTCCTTGATCCGCTGTGTGTCAGCATAATGTCCAGACCTGAAACTATCAAGATCACTGGCCAGAAATGCCACAGTGAACCAAAGAACCCATCCGGTAGTATTTTCAGGTTATTGAGTATTATGAGGATACCAAATGTGATCAGGATCAGAGGTCCTGTGATCCCCTGCCTCCTGGTCATTTTACCTGTCCCCGCGTTTTATAAGCATCCATATGCCTATCAGGATCAGTAAGAGCGGCAGGAACAGGTCTTCATTGAACCACCAGAACAGGTTGAGTTCGTCCAGAAGAAAGAAGATCCCCAGGAGGATAAGAAGTGCACCGAACCATTTGGAACGTTCATGTGATTTTTTCATTTTTTGGTCCGGACCCGTTATTTTTTCCCCCGCACTCTCGTCCATTTGTTCACCAATGTTCTCTATTATGTCCTTTACCTGTTCCCCCATGCGCTGGACATTTTCCTCTATTATTTTCGACGGTTGTGTTTGTTCATTGCTATCTGGTTTGGGCATGATTATCATCAAAATAATATAGAGTAGGATCCCAAAACCATTGATAAATGTGAATATAAAAAATGCCAGTCTGACAATTACAGAATCGATCTCGAAATATTCAGCTAAGCCGCCGCATACCCCGTCAATCACACGGTCATCTTTGCTTTTGGTCAATCTTGTTTTCGCAGGATTGTGTGTCTCTTTGCTGCTGCTCATAATAGCATCTCTTCAAGCTAAATTGATATTTTCCCTTAAACCGAATTGCTCAAAGTACAATGTAAGATACATTAAGATACATTATATCCTTTTTGTTGTATTAGTGAACTACTTTTTTTAAACCCATAGCTTCTGTTCATGTTTTATTGTATTATTTTGTAACCTTTTAAATTTATAAAAAAATTAAATATATAAATAGTAAATA